>JAYTAR010000037.1:0-5493 GCA_043737455.1 Sphingomonadales bacterium
CGTTGCAGCAGGTTCGATACTTCGGAGACGACATCGGGAAGCTGCAGCACCTGCGGGCGCAACGTCTGCTGGCGCGAGAATGCAAGCAAGTGGCGCGTCAGCGCGGCGGCACGGTTGGAGTTGTTCCTGATCTGCTGGATATCGTCGTAATCGCTGTCGCCCGGCGTGTGCCGCATCAGCATCAGGTCGCAATATCCCAGGATCGCGGTCAGCACATTGTTGAAATCATGCGCGACGCCACCTGCGAGCTGCCCGACCGCCTGCATCTTGGTTGCCTGCGCGACCTGGCGCTGAAGGCGCGTCTCCTCGCTATTGTCTTTCAGACTGAGCAACACCGCCGCTTCGCCCAGGCCGCGCGCGCCTGCGATCGTCAGCGCCACGGGTTCTTCGGGGCGGCCCGCCAGCCGCACCGCGATGTCGCCCGATACCGCCTGACCATTGGCATAGCGGCGCACGGCATCGGCAACCGCGGCCTTGTCTTCGCGTATCACGAGGTCGCCCGGATACACCGGCGTCGCGTTCGGTGCGATCCCGCTTGCACGCACGAACGCGTCGTTCAGATAGAGGAAGCGTCCGTCGCGGTCGGCGAGCGCGAGCCCGAGCGGCAGCATCGACAACAGCATCTGCAGCGGCACATCGGTCGTCGCGCCCGCGCCCGCTTCGGCATCGAGCAGCACGATCAGCCGTTCGCCCCAATTGTCGGTTCCGTCGGTCGCCGCGTCGAGGGGGATTTGCAGCAACCGCAGCGGCAACCCGCTTGCCCCCTCGTACGCGAAACGGATTGCTCCGCTCGCGTCGGTCTGCAGCAAAGTCACGAAGTCGCGGCCAGCAACCGGCGCGTCGCTGCGTCCCGTCGCGCGCAGGATGAGCACCCGATTGGCGGCACGTACGCGCCCCTCGCCCCCGATCAGCGCGATCATGACGCCCGCTTCACCGAGCCGATCGCCCCAGTCGCGGCCGAGTTCGCGCGACACCGCGCCGAGGACGTCGACGCCACCCGCCGCAGTCAATCGCCAGATGAGGCAGTCCTCGCCAAGACCGCCACGCACGACCAGCGCCTCGACGATGCGGCCGCCGATCCGGCCCCCGGCGCTCGCGCGCCCGTCGCGCCACGCCGCGCGACCCGTGCTTGCGAGCGTGCCGCCGTCGCGCGGCAGATCGGCGGGCGCGGTCGCCCCGAACCACTGATCGTAGAGCGGATTGCTGCACACCATGCGACCGCCTCGATCGGTGATCGCAAGTGCGGTCGCACCATTGTCGGCGGCTTCACGCACCAGTGACCAGTCGGTCGCGCGCGCGGCGGCGATACGCGGCGGGTAAAGGCGACGGACAAGGAAGATCAACGCCGCGGCGGCGACGACCGAACCGGCAAACGCGGCCGCAATGGCGGGTTGCCCGACGCCACGCAGGACGATGACGGCGGAGAGGATGGCCGCGGCGACGATGACGATCGCCACCAGCCGGTCGGCATCGCGCGCGTTCAGCCGGAGGGCATTGCCCGTCGTCAATTCAGCCGCGATCGCGCAACAACCGCGCGGCTTCGCGTTTCCAATCCTTTTCCTTCTCGTATTCGCGCTTGTCCTGATGCTGCCGCCCCTTGGCGAGCGCGAGTTCGACCTTCGCCCGGCCGCGCGCGTTGAAATAGATCGACAGCGGCACCAGCGTCATGCCCTTGCGCGAAACCGCGACCTCGAGCTTTTCGATCTCGCGTTCGTGAAGCAGCAGCTTGCGCGGGCGCTTGGGCTCGTGATTTTCGCGATTGCCGTGGCTGTATTCGGGGACGTTCGAATTGACGAGCCAGACCGCGTCGCCCTTCACCTCGGCATAGCTTTCGGCGATCGATCCCTCGCCAAAGCGCAACGACTTCACCTCGGTGCCGGTCAGCATGATGCCCGCCTCGAGCGTGCTCTCGATCGCATAGTCATACCGTGCGCGCCGGTTCTCGGCGACGGTCTTCACTTTGACTTGTTCGGGACGCGGACGGGCCATGTGACGCAGTGTCTAGGCGGGAAGAGGTTGAAACGGAAGGGGATGTGCGCGATGATCACGGTCGATCGGGGGTCCGTGCAAACAGGGGGTGCGGGTAAGGTCTGTTCGTGTATTGTTCTGACTTATGCTCGAGTCGCTCGCCCTGCCGCCACGCCCGCTGCGCTGGCTGTTTCTCGACCTCAATGCCTATTTCGCCAGCGTCGAGCAGCAGGAGCGCCCCGAATTGCGCGGACGGCCGATCATCATCGCGCCCGAAGGCGTGGAGACGACCGTCGCCATCGCGGCGTCATATGAGGCCAAGGCGCTCGGCATCTCCACGCTGACGCCGGTTTGGGAAGCAAAGCGGATCTGTCCCGAGGTAGTCGTCGTATCGCCGCGCCACCGGCTGTATGTCAATTATCACAACCGCATCGTCGCCGAAGTCGAGCGGCACGTGCCCGTCACGAAGATCGCTTCGATCGACGAGATGGCATGCCGCCTGCTCGACAACGAGAATGATGCCGACGCGGCGCGGGCACTGGCGGCGCGGATCAAGGGCGGTATTCGCGATAAGGTCGGTGACTGGCTGCGCTGTTCGATCGGCATCGCGCCAAACCGTCTGCTCGCCAAGCTCGCCACCGACATGATGAAGCCCGATGGCCTCGTCGTGCTCGAAGCGCACGACCTTCCGCAGCGGTTGTTCGCGCTGAAGCTGACCGACATTTGCGGGATCGGCGCCAAGATGGCGGCGCGGCTTGCGAAGGGCGGCGTCAACGACATCGCGCAATTGTGTGCGCGGGCGCCGCGCGGTGCCGGCAGCGCGTGGGGCGGCACCGACGGCGACCGATTATGGTATCTGCTCCACGGCGTCGACTTGCCCGAAAAGCCTTCGCAGGAACGCAGCGTTGGCCACAGCCATGTTCTCGCTCCGCGCAACCGCGGCGCGCAGGAGGCCCGGCGGGTCGCGCGGCGGCTGGTGTTGAAGGCGGCGAGCCGCTTGCGTGCCAAGGACGTGGCGACGCGGCTTCTGATCCTGCATGCGCGCTTCGACGATGCCCGGGAGGGACGCGAGCGCACGAAGTGGCACGCAAGCCTGAAGCTGCCGCCGACCAACGACAGCTTTGCGCTGCTGCAAGCGCTCGATGCGCTGTGGCCGCGGCTCGCGTCGGCGGTGTCGGCGGGCGATTGCGACCGCCTGCGCCTCATCGGTGTGCAATGCACCGGGCTTGGCGCGGTTGCGGGCGATCAGGGGTCGCTGTTCGCGCGGCTTGCTCCGGATCACGAGCTTGCGCGCGCGCTGCGCAACGACGCGCTCAGCCGCGCGATGGACCGCATGAACACGCGTTTCGGCCAGGGTTCGGTGCTCGTCGGTCCGCCGCCCGGCGGACGCGCTGACCGCATTGGCACCAGCATCGCCTTTGGCCGCATTCCCGAACCCGCCGAATTCTACGGTTGAGCCGCTTGACGCCGCGCAGCATCGCGGCAAAGGCAAGGTGATGACACGAACAACCTCCATCTTCGTCGGCACCGCGCTCGCCGCAGTCCTTGCTCTCGCCGCCTGTGATGGCAAGCCTGCCGCGACGGCACCAAAGCCGATTGATCCGATGGCCGAGAATGTCGTCGACAACAAGAATGTCGAGCTGCCCCCGGCGATCAAGTCGACGAAAGCCTATCGCTGCAAGGACAATAGCGTTGTCTATGTCGACCTGTTCCAGGGCGACAAGCAGGCGAACGTGAAGACGAGTGCGACCGCGACGCCGGTCGTGTTGAAGGGCGAGGCAGGCGCCGAATTGACCGCCGAGGGCGGCTATGCGGTTAGCGGCACCAGTGAAAGTCTGTCGATCACGCTGCCCGGCAAGCCGAAGCAGGTGTGCACGCCCTGACCCTGGGCGCTCCCTTCCTTGATGGGGGTTTAGTGTTGGCGAGTGCGTCGCTACAGCACCGCGATGATCGTGATCACGCCCGAAATCGTCGCCGACCATGGCCTGTCGCCCGAAGAGTATGCGCGCGTGCTGCACGCGCTCGGGCGCGAGCCGAACCTGACCGAGCTCGGCATCTTTTCGGTGATGTGGTCCGAACACTGCAGCTATAAATCGAGCCGTATCCACCTGAAGAAACTGCCGACGACGGGTCCGCAAGTTATCTGTGGCCCTGGCGAGAATGCCGGCGTCGTCGATATTGGAGACGGGCAGGCTGCGATCTTCAAGATGGAGAGCCACAACCACCCGAGTTATATCGAGCCTTATCAGGGCGCGGCGACCGGTGTTGGCGGCATCCTGCGCGACGTGTTCACGATGGGCGCGCGGCCGATCGCCAATTTGAACGCCTTGCGCTTCGGTTCCCCCGGCCATCCCCGCACGCGCCACCTGATCGCCGGCGTGGTCGCTGGCATCGGCGGCTATGGCAATTGCGTCGGCGTGCCCACCGTCGGCGGTGAAGTGAACTTTCACCCTGCGTACGACGGCAACATCCTTGTCAACGCGATGACCGTGGGCATCGCGGACGTCGACAAGATCTTCTATTCGGCAGCGTCGGGGGTCGGCAACAGCATCGTCTACGTCGGGTCGAAGACCGGGCGCGATGGCATCCACGGCGCGACGATGGCGTCGGCGGACTTCGGTGAGGACGCCGATGCCAAACGCCCGACGGTGCAGGTCGGCGACCCTTTTACCGAAAAGCTGCTGATCGAGGCGTGTCTCGAGCTGATGGCGTCGGACGCGATCGTGGCGATCCAGGACATGGGTGCCGCGGGGCTGACCTCGTCGAGCGTCGAGATGGCGTCGAAGGGCGGCGTCGGCATTCGGCTCGACATGAACGCGGTTCCGCAGCGCGAAGCCGACATGACCGCGTATGAGATGATGCTGAGCGAGAGCCAGGAGCGGATGCTCATGGTGCTGAAACCCGGGCGCGAGGATTTCGCGCGTGCGATCTTCGAGAAATGGGAATTAGACTTCGCTGTGATCGGCGAGGTCACCGGCACGGGCCGCATGGTGCTCGAGCATCATGGCGAAGTGGTCGCCGACATCCCGCTCGGACCGCTAGCCGACGACGCGCCGCTTTACGATCGCCCCGCGTTCAGCCGCGAAGAGTATAAAGTCTGGGCACAGGTTAAGCCACTCGGCGATGTCCCTGAGTCGACCGACATCGGCGCCGACCTGCTCAAGCTGATGGCCTCGCCCGACATCGCCTCGCGGCGGTGGATCTGGGAGCAATATGATAGCCGCGTCGGCGGTGACACCATCCAGACCGGCGGCGACGCCGCGGTGGTGCGCATCCATGGCACGCAAAAGGCGCTAGCGCTGACGACCGACTGTACCCCGCGCTATTGCTACGCCGACCCCTATGAAGGCGGGAAGCAAGCGGTCGCCGAGGCGTACCGCAACCTGTGCGCAGTCGGCGCGACGCCGCTCGCGATCACTAACTGCTTGAACTTCGCCAACCCGCAACGGCCCGAGATCATGGCACAGCTGACCGGCTGTCTCGAAGGCATGGCCGACGCCTGCCGCGCGCTCGACATGCCCATCG
>JAYTAR010000038.1:0-35353 GCA_043737455.1 Sphingomonadales bacterium
TCGCTCCAAAGGCATCAAACGCACGGATATGCCGCCTGATGAAGTCGGGTGTATCGAGCTTATGTTTGTCGATCAGCGTCGACATAAACCTCAGGAAGACACGCTCCTCTTCCGGAAATGACGACAACTCGTCCAATTCGCTTTCAACATTACCTTCGATCAATGTCAGTCCTTACCCCTCGTGGCAGCTCTGAAGCTTCGCCAGATACTGCATTCCTCTCGGTAACCGCTCCGTGAACAACGGCATGGCCACCCAGCGCTTGCGTCCCAAAAGTTATCCGTTGGCCAAGGGCGCGACGTGCGAGTCTACCGCTGACAGCGTTGTTAATATCGCGTGCAAAACGGGCTGCAAGACCCATTTTAAGCAAGTAGCGACGAAAACGATTGCGAAACGACGCAAAGATTCACTCGCGATGCGATGGCGCTTCTGCAGCCTGCTCGCCGAGACGCGCCGTAATCTCCGTAAGATCAGATTTTGCGATGAGCCAGTTGCTATAACGCGGCTGCCACTGGTCGATCGCGCTGCGCTGCCGCGGGGTGATGTCCCGCTTCAGCATCGCATCAAGCTCAGCCAGATCGTCTTCGTGCCGATCGGCATGCTTCAAAATCATTCGGGCGTTCCTATGTCAGTGTTCGATCACCGATCTTGCGGCGATTGCAAGGTTGGCGGAGAGCCGAGCGGCGTCGGCCGACCGATCATCAACGCGAAACGCGATCGCACCCAGGATACCAGACTTGGGCGCCCGTCATTGCCAGAGGCGGAGCGCGCTCGATCGCGCTCTGCGAGCCACTGGTGGTAAAGCTTCGTTCGATAGCCATCCTCGCGATCAGGAACGCCCGAGCTTAGCTCAGCCGGATCGCGATGGACGCGATAAGGAGAGCCGTCGGCAAAGCGAGGTCCGGCATCGAGCCGCAACGGGATCTGAAAAGGCTTCCGCCGATTACCTTTGCGGGTTCTCGTCGGCCTCTGCGCACCGTCGATGGCCGCACTTGCAACATGTTGACGCGTCGGCATGTCGTCAATCCGACCGGCTACGTGCGGGCATAAACACCAGCTGCGCCTGACGATAGGGCTGCGGCTGCGCAGTGGCGGTCACCGTCGGCGCAACGCCCGTCCAGTTCCCCATGATCGTCCGCACATAGCCCTCGGTTTCCGCAATGCGTGGAACGGCCCAGCGCTTCTGCACACGACCAGGCCCGGCATTATACGCAGCGAGAGCGAGATCATAGCGACCGAACCGACTGTACTGCTCTTTCAGATAACGAGCGCCGCCACGCAGATTGTCGGCCAAGGTATAGGCGTCGACGCCGAGCTGGCGCGCCGTACCCGGCATCAGCTGTGCAAGACCGATCGCGCCCTTGGGCGAACGCGCCACGTGCTGGTAGCGACTTTCCTGCATGATCAACGCATCGAACAGCGCGACAGGCAAGCCCTGCTCGCACGCTGCTCTATGCACGAGCGGAAAGATCAGCCTGCGGCGCTCCTCAGCAGCGCGACCGAACCCCCAGCTCGGACGATAGGCGGGGACAACACATTCCAGCGGATTGGTCGGCATCGCCGCGAGCGCCGGTGCATATGGCTGCCGGGACAACGCATAAGTGACGAACGGATTGCCGAGTGCCGACGCCGAAGGTGTCACGGGCGCCGCCGCGAACGTCGACAGGTCGGCCAAGCCAGGGTCGCCGGCGCCCGTGAACTGCCGTGCCATCGCCATCGTTATCGCATCAAGCTCGGGCGGTGACAGCGACGCAGGCTCAGACACTGGCGGGGCCGTCGACCGCGAAAAGTCGAGCAACACGACGGCGCGCTTTGGCTTTGCCAGCACTGGGCTCGAGAAGGTGGCGACGACCGCAAGCGCAGACCACACCGACAGCGTTTTGATCATCATGTCACTCCCTCCCGACAACAACCCGACATGACGACGTGTAGACATGTCGCTAACTCAACACCGGACCAACGGCGGCCGCGATCGACGATCGCGTTGGCCGTGCTCGCCCAGAAAGACGCACGGTGCGGTAGCCGCCCGCAGCGGTGATCTTGTCGCGCTCACGAGCCTTCGCCGAATTATGGCTACGGTCATCGAGCTCGACGAACGCACGAACGTCGCCGGTACGGCGGTCCTGCAGCGCGAAGTCGATGACCTTCTGGCCATAGCGGCGGTGCATCCACAGGCGCTGTCGGTCGGACAGCCCTTTGGCGGGCGCGATCAGCGCACTCATCGCCACCTGGGCGTGGACGCGGAGATGCGGGAACAGCGCTTCGAGATGATCGAGCGTCTCGGCCTCGACGCGGGTGAGGAGCGGTAGCGGATCGACCGCCTGCCCCATGCCGCCGCCCTGCTGCGCTTGTGCCATTTCCATCATCCCACGTAGATGCGGGGGCAGCGCATCAAGGCGCGAGTCTGTCTTGGCCTTCTCTTCGACGAGCGCCACGGTGCCGAGTGGCTTGTCGCAGATGGGAAGTTTCGAGGCCTCGTCGACGCCAGTGCCCCCTACGCCAAGCTTGTGGGCCTGAGCGGGGACGGCGGATGCCACTGCTAGACCGATAAGTGCCACATTGAAGAAAGCTTTCATCCCCACGTTCCTTGTTTGACCTAAATTATCGAAAATGGTATCTCTGCCGCGAGGTGTGACATGGACTATCGTTGGACGCCAAATCCGGACAACCCGAATAGCGCAGAATACGGAATAAAGGCGCGACAAGATCACGAGAGTGTTACCAACACGGGAATATTCGACCATTCGAAGACCAACGCAAGCACTGGGTCTGACTTGCCAAAAAGCATCGTATGGGGCTTTTGTTTGGTCCTAACAGCCATCTTCTTGTTTGGACTTGGATTGATACAGCTGTAACTCATTTCCGCCGCCCTTTGGGCTCAGGATCATATTCAGTGTGGATGTGATCACTTTTAAGCACAACATCGTACGACGATGGCAGTGACGCATCGATGCGGCGGGCGAGTGCCGCAGCCTGACCACTTGTCATGTCGCGCGTACGAATGTCGACCGCATGGCCGCTGGGATGCAGCGTACGAACGGTGCCGCCTTTTCCGTGGACACCATCGAGGGCGGAGGTAATCGTCGGAGGGCGAAGGCCGAGCGAGGCGGCGCTCGACGCGACGCTCTGGATGACCGGTGCCATTTCCGGTTTGAGCCCCGATAGTCGCACGCCAGGTTTGATACCGAGACCTTGCTGTTGGACATAGGGTCGACCCTGAAAATTGGTCAAAGCTTCTCGGCCCATTACACCGTCGACGATCGGTCCGACCCCCGGCATCGAACTGTAAAGCGGTGCGTCACGACCGCGCTGATTGTTGGCACGCAAGCCATCGCCCAGACCATGTGCAAGACGGCCATCGGCTCCCGCCTGACGCTCGCGGGCATCCATTCGCGCGCCCGAACCGTCAAGTCGGTCGGCAACCCCCGTGGTGATCGTGGAATCGCGAAGATCGTCCCTGATGTCGATCTGAGGCGCGAGCGACCGAACCGCGCCCATATTAGCATCGCCAAACCCACGTACTTCGGCCGCCGAAGACACGTCGGGGCGCGGCACCGAGCCCATGCCGAGTGGCTCCGGAGATCCGAGCTCGGCACGCATTTCGTCCTTTATTGATTGGGTGAAGCGATGCTGCAGCATATTCAGCGCGCGCTCAGCCCGAGGCCCATATTCGCCACTCTTGACATCGCTCTCTCGCATCCACGTCTCATAACCACTGTCGCGAATTGCGGGGTTGGTTGCCATCTCGCGCGTAACGAACGACTGAAAGGCCTGACTGAGATCAGTATTCGACGACACGCCCGAGCTGCCTATCTCGCTGAAATCGCGCGAATAGCGTTTGCCGGTCTCTTCGAGGCGAGACGCTTCAAGTGAGTTGCTCCGTGCATCGGTAAGGCTCGCGTCGCGGCGATCAGTCATGCCTTTCAGCTGCGAGTCCCCGCTCGTCGCCGCAGCTCGGAAGAAACTTTCGCGGGCGCTCGAGGCCTGCTCGCTCAGACCTTCGCTCTTGAGAAATTCGAGACCTTGATTGATGCGTTCAGATGCCGAAAGCGAAGAGGACTTATCGGTGAGTTGCTGAGCAGAAGTAGAAAGACTTCCACTACCTGCCCCGTTGATACGAAGCTCGGGCGACGATGACTTGGCGTTCTCACCCCTCTTTCCACCCCATTGCTTGCTGAGCGAGATTCCGGCGCTGCCAATAAGCTCGGCACGCTCAATAGCGGAAACCGACCCCCGCTCTGCGTCCTCGCGCGACCAACCATAATCGTTCACAAGTTTATCGGAGATGCCGCGTTCTAGTCTCTGGACAGTGTTGATCGCATCCGTGACGCCAGTGCCCCTGGTGTATTCATTACCCTTCGCTTTCTGTACCGTGTCGAAGATTTGCGCGCCGGTTGTATTGGCAGCCGAGAGCGACTGACCCGAGGCCTCTCGGTAGTTCGTCGCCTTGCTCTGAAATTCGCTCGCGGTGGCACGAATTTCCGACATGTCGGACGCCGAGAAGCTCGGCTTGGTTTCGAAGCTCGATATCGCACCCGACTGATTGGTCACGAACGACCCGTCGGAGTTTAATGTGGTTACGGCGCCATTGGCCTCACGGAAAGCAAATGCAGGCCCCGCGCCCTTTGTAAACGTCGGCGCGGTATTCCACTGGTCGCGCGACTGTGTGTTGATCGTCGCGTTCGCAAGACTCGCATTGCCATAGGCATAGTTCCCCGTCGTCGCCTCGGCCGCAGCCTGTTCGGCCGCATTTTGGCTCGGCCCGAGAAAGCTCGTCGCCTGACTGGCGATCGCCATCGCGCCACGCGCCATTCCGGCAGCAAGGAAGGGTATGGTCGCGATCATGTAACCGGCGAGCACCGCGGTCTCGTCATTGACCGCACCGATGCCGGCAAAGCTGCCGAGGGTGGACCCTCCCGGAGCTATGGCATTGGCAGCCGACATGCCGCGGCTCATCAGGATCATATGGAGGATGACGTAAAGCGGCCCCCAAGCTGCAAGGTAGAAGAACCCTACGGTGTAGCCCTTGAGCGTGCTGACGCCGGTGCGGGGGAACAGGAACAGCGGAAAGATGACCGGGAACATCGCGTAAAAGACGACGGTCAGGACGATATTGAGGATCGGCACCCATTTCATCGCGCCCTGCGCGATGGCCGAATATGTGTTGCGGGTCTGGATATCCGCCCTGGTCGCGGCAAAGCTGTCGATCGCCGATGCGCCAGTGCCTCCCGACATATCGTCACGCGCTTGCATGAAGGCGTTCATTGCAATGTTCTGGCGCATGATCTCGAGCGCACTCGATGCGTTGCCGGTAAACGCAGCGTTGGTCGCGGGCAGATCGGCGACGAGCTTGGCTTCGGCGGCCGCGTTGCTCAGCCCAGGGTAGAGCGACTTCGCCCAGATCGGCCGAAACCCGGTGAGGAACGCGTTCCACTGCGGCGTGAGGTTCGCATAAGCGTCCTCGCAGGTGATGATCGTGGTGGAAGTCGTCGAGCCGGGCCCGCTGCCGGTGCGCACGATGAAGTTCTGTGCGCGCGCGGCGCTACCGGGTCCGATGTCGGACCAGAGATCGGTCGACTTCGCGAGCGTGTCCATCGACTTGAAGCCAAGCATCACGTCGTAGAAAACGCAGCGCTTCATATGCTCGTTGATGTTCGCGCCAAATTCGGGATCGGTGATCCGTATCTGCCGCGTCGCTTCCATGAGCTTCGAGCCGTAAAGCATCCCGTTGCTCGAATATTTGAGCTGTGCGGGCATGACGAACACCGTCTCGGCTTCGCGGGTAAGATAGTCGCCGATCTGGCTGGTGAAGCTCGCGATGACGCCGAGGCCCAGCGGGACATTCGCGACGACGGCGGGTGCCAAACTCGGGTTGATGCGGTCGGTGACCTTGATGGTCACGGTCGGCACCATCAGGCAGAGATAGATGAGCGTCGACTGGAGGAACCAGTTCATCCACGCGCGCCAGTCCTGATTGAACGCGACGATGAGCAGGACATAGATCAGCGCCATCACCATGACGACTTTGATCATCGAGGCATAGCCGCCGCTGCCGGTCCATGCAGCGACCGCATTGAACACGTTGACGATGTACTCGCCGCCACCGATCGTGAACACCTCGAGCATTGCTCTACCCCTCCCCTACCGCTGCCGCTGGATCACTGGAGACCTCCCGGGTTCATGCCGCGCGAGAAATTGAGCGCGGCCGACATCCCCGGAGTCATCGAATTCTGGAGCGTTGATTCGAGCGCGACGGTGCGGTCGATGACGCGCATCGTCGTCTCGACGCGCGCCGAGATGCGCACCTCGCGCTGCGCAAAACGCGTCCGCACCGAGCGCACCTGGTCGAGCCAGCTGTTGGCGGAATCGGCATCGGCCTGAACGAGCCCAACCTTGGCCTTTTCGAAATCGCCGAGCACCTTGTTGAGGATGGCCTGAACGATATCGATCGCAGTGATCTCGGCGAGTGTCGCAAGCTCGCCCTGCGCGAGGTTGGCGCGGGTTGCTGCCTGCACGGCAATGATCTTGTACAGCGGCAGCGACGCCATGTTGAGCAATGTCACGTCACCCGGCGTGATCGCAGAGTCGGTCTTGATCGCATCGACCATGCGCAGAAGGGCTGCCATCACGCGCGGCCGCATCGCCTGCGCAGCCGAGATCGACAGGGTCTGATCGCCGACGTCGAAGCACGCAGCGTCGAGGCACTTCAAAATCTTGACCGGCTTGCCGACCGACCCGTCTATCAGCGCTTCGATGATCGAGTCGTCGCCGGGTCCGAAGCGCTTGATGACGGTGCCCTTGGTGGGGTCGGTCGACGGCACCGTGGTAACGGTGCCGATCACCGTCATGAGCAGCTCCTTGAACTGCTGGTCATAGCCGGCGAATTCGGGGCTCTTGTCGAGAATGTCCCAGGTGAAGTTGTGCTTCTCGCCGACAAGTTGGCTTGCCATGTCGGGGTTGGTGTTCTTGGCGATCGTCTTGTCGCGCTCGCCGCCATTATTGCAGCCCTGGCGCGTTGCAGCCCAGTCGGAGAACAGCCCCTGGCTGTTGCCGACTGCCTTACAGATTGAATCGCGCGTCGAGTCCATCTTGGGCCAGAGCCCGCCGACGAGTCCTTGCGCGGTCTCGCAGCTCGAGATGTTCATCTGGTTGATCTGCTGCATCTTCTGGCTCATGTCCTTGATGACGCCAGAAATTTGCGGGCTGATCGCATCGATCGCGAGCTGGAAGGCAAAGCCGATCGCGTTGTTCGCGGTGGCTTTCAGCATCGCGACAAGTTCGGCGGTGTTTATGAAGGAAAAGCTGCCCGCGAATAGGTCGATGCCGCCACAGCCGGCGCGCGCGTGCGGCAGTTGAAGATTGAACGGCGTGACAGACTTCTGCGGGAACCGCGTCCAGATATTGCCGCCCGAATAATAGCCCGCCGACTGGCCCTGGAACGCGGTCGGGCCCGTCGCATTCGCGCGAATACCCGCATCATCGAAAAAGGTCTGCATCTCGTCGCCGACGCCGGCGGACGCGGGCGTGAGCACGGCAGCATTGACCGCCGCGAGGAGCCCGAGCGAAGCACCGCCCTTGAGCAGCGCGCGGCGTAGACGTGTCGACACGCCGACATGTCGCGGTGTCGTGTCGTCGAGGCGATCAAGTGCCATCAGAAATCACTCCCCGGCTTGGTGTTGGTAAGGACGAAGATGCGGTCGACGATCTCGTCGGCGGCCATCAGCCCGGTGCCGATCGGGATCGGGCGCTTGGTAACGGTGTCAAAAAGGACGAGTGCCGGCGTCGCTTTGCCAGGTAATCCCATGCGCTCGCGCTGGCCGCTATCGACGACATAGTTAGGGAACACGCGGTTCGGACCGCCATCCATCGACACCGCGACGATCGACATGCGGTTGCTGTCCGCAACCGACTTCAAGATCGGCGACTGGATCTCGCACGCGCTGCAGCTCTGCGCGTAGAAGTAGAAGATGCCATAGCGCTGCGAGAGCTGGGCCATGGCGGCGCTTCGCGCCGCAGAGCGGTTGTCGAGCCATGCGCGCTTGCCAACGGTGGAGACAGGGCGCTGCAGCGTGTAGTCGAGCTCGGGCGTCTGCCAGAGCGCACGCTGCCAGACATCGGCGAAGGTCGACGAACGGTCGAGCTGCTCGCGCTGGTAACGCACATAGGCGATGACGTTGGCTTCGGTCGGCTCGAGGATCGCGCGCGCTTTCAGCTCGTCGAGCTGCTTGCCGATCGCTTTCAATTGCGCATCAGCCGACTGCGCGGGTGCCGCAGGCTTGGCCGGGTCGCGCGGCTTCGCCTTGGGCTTGTCGCAATAGAACCAGGTGCCGAGCTTGCGGCGGCAGTAGAGGTCGCCCCCCTGCCCCTCGTCGCCATCGATGCTGCGCTCGACGGCAGGCGCCGACGCCATGGTTGCGAGGTCGGTGTCTTGTGCGAACGCCGCGAACGGCGTGACGACGGCGATCGCCATCGCCAGCAGGATGAGGCCGGTCCGCTCAAATAGCATGTCCCTTGTCCTCCCTGATGGAGACGTCGAGCAGCTTGCCGACGTCGAAGAAATATCTGTCGCGAAAGGTCAGATGGACGATGCCGCGTGCGGCGCTCTCGGCCTTTTCGCGGGCCTCCTCGGTCGCGAAGAGCGACTTGCCGTCGGTGGTCAGGAACTCGCGGTGCACAAGGCGCCGCAGCGAGTTCGACAGGTCACTCTCGACGATGCTCGTCTTGAACCATCGCCCAATTTCATCGCCGACGCTCGCAACGTCACACCCTGGCCGACGCACAAAGCAGATGACGATCGCAAGCTCGAGCACAGTCAGGTCGGGGACCGGCGCGAAGGCATAGAATGGGGTAACAGTCGACGCGCCCATCACTTCTTGTTCCTCGAATAATATGCGACGATCTTTGCCTGGATGTCGGTCATGGTCGCGGCTTCGTTCGGCAGCTTCGCCGCCTCGACGAACTCCTTATAGACCTCGGTAAAATCCATCTTCGACAGGTCGAGAGCTGAGAACTCGTCGATCGTGAACCCGGCGCAATCGGGTTTCTTGGCCGTGCCCCAGCTCTTGTTGAGTTGCTGGCGACCTTGCTGCTGCAGGATGCGCGTCAGCTTCGACAGAAAGCAGCACGACGAGCGACGCCGCGAATGGCAGATGCCGAGGAACGATCCCGAGCAATACCAGCCAATCTCGTGGCACAGTCCCATGCGATCGCGGACGTCGAGCTCCATTTCGCTCGGTTTGCACAGGAAGAGGGTCAGGAACGGTGTAGCGAGCCCGGCGATCGCGACCGGGCCGGCAGCTATCGCCGCGAACCCCGTCGCCGCTGGTATCAACCCACTCGATTTCCCCGCACAGCAGTTGACGAGGCCGAACACCGGCTTGTGGCACGACATGGCAGTGCCCTTGAACAGCTTGAAGTCGACCTCGTCGAACTCGCGATTGACCTGGGCGAGCGACTCAAGGCCGACGGCTGCGTCCTTGAACTCGTCGGACGCTTCGCGCGTGACGGCTTCGCACTCGCCACCGATGCAATAGACGTCGCCACCGCATACGCTCTGCGGTGGCCCCGGCACGCTGCCGGGAATCGGGCAGCTGAAAACCTTCTGCTCGACCTGGCACTGCCCCTGCTGCGGATCATCGAGGCAGTCGGTGCGCAGATACGTGCACTGCGCATTGGCTTCGAGCGCACCGCAATCGGTATTGCCCTGCGTGACGCCCTGGCACTGATAGGTCCGGTCCCATCTCCAGCAGGCCTGGGTTACCGGCACGCCATCGATCATCCGGGTCATCGGGCTGCTGTCGGCGCAGACCTCGACAGGGCTGGTGCAGGTCAACCCCTGCATTGCAGCCGTGCACTGCGTTTCATCACGAACTGCATTGACCGCAACGACCTGACGCGGTGCAGGTACTGGTTGAGCCGGAACCGGCGCGCTGCACACAAGAACACTGACCGTGACCCAGTCGGGCTCTGTGCACCATCCCGGTCCGCCCCATTGAAGGCACCTGAACTCCTGACGGGTCGAGACGACCTGACAGACGCCCGCCCCGATCTGCGTGTCAAAATTGGGCGCGCAGGCAGGTATTCCCGGCATCTGCTCCTCACCACATTGATAGTCGTAGACGGTCTTCTGTGTCGCGGAGACATTTAAGGGCACCGAACAGGTGCGCGGCTCGTCGATAACCTTCGCACCGACATTGCAGGTCGCTTCGTAATTGCCCGGCGACGACGTCGAGCTTGGCGGCAGCTCAACGCACTGGCCGGTCGTTCCCTGCGGATCGACGCCACGCACATAGGTGTCGGGAGCAAGGTTGATCGTGTCACCGCGTGCAACGGTCTCGTCGACCTGAACCTTCGGGATACGGGGGCGGATCGCATCGCCGTCAATGACAAGCACACTCGCCTCGTTGGTGCGCGACGTCGTAATCGCGGCCGCCCCAAGCGCATTCGGATTGCCGAGGTATGTGCTCTCGGGCGCATTCGCGCCGTTGTAGGCGTCCAAGTTAGCGACTGCCGCCGCGTCAGTATCGGCAAGACCGGCAGCTGCTCGCCCAGCGGCTTCGCCGACTGCCTTACCCTCGTCACGCGCCTGAGCAGTGTTCGACTGCGCGAGCGCAGGCGTCGCGGCCATGAGAAGGAGCAGGGCAAGCAGCCGCCGCACGTCAGTCGGCCCTGTTCAGCTGCTTGAGCGCGGTCGCGGCAATACGCCCACCGGGTCCGCCGCCGGTCGCAAATGCCTCGAGCGCATAGCGCACGGTGACGTTGCCTGACATACGATCGTGCGGAGGCGTCACCGTCTTGCAGGTAAAACCATCGCACAGGTCGAAGTCCGAGGTGACGACGACGAACGCCGGCACGCTCGTCACGTTGAAGGCACGAAACAATCGAGGATCAATCCCGAGTGCCTTGGTCTCCTGGCCCTGATCGACCACTTTGGTGATGCCCTGCTGGAAGGCCTTCATCGAATTGCCGGGGAATCCTTGGAACACGACAGCGCCGCCTGCCTTGCTGGTGTCGCGGATAAGGGGTTTGAGACTTTCGGGCGGCATCGACAGCGACGCGAAGACGATGAACTGCGGCGCGTCGCCGGTCTCGGTCTTGCCGCTCACCTGCGCCATCATGCGGTCGAGCTCGGACGCGCCTTTGGCCGCCCCTTGCGCTTCGGCATAGCGCTGGTGGTTTGCATTGCCCGCTGCGACCGTCTCGGCGGCGTCTTTTGCGTTCGCGTCCGAGCGGCGTGTGATCTCAGTGACGAAGGCCTGAGCGTCGGCCGACACGGCATCGGCCTTGGCTTGCACTGCCTTCAGGTCGAGACCATCGACAGTTTGCGCCAGCACGGCAGCGGCAGTCCCGACCGCAAGCGTCGCGCCGAGCGTGACGAAGAGTTTCCTGCTCATAGCGCGCAGCAGTTCCGCTTGCGCCACACCAGATAGCCGACATCCTCGCCGACGACGGGCCAGGTTCGGCCGATCCCAGGTTTGAGATCCGACGCACCGATCATCGAACAAGCGAACCTGCCCTTCACCATCGGCGAAGGGTTGACCATCTGGAAGCGGTATTGCTGCTTCTTGAGGATCGGCATGGGGTATTTGTTGCAGAGCCCCTCGCGCCCCATCGTGCCCCATGCCAGCAGCTGGCGGTGCATCTTGTAGGCCATGCGCGACGCGGCGAGCCGTGACGACTGCACCGGGTTGGTGTGATGGCCGATATTGCCGTTCATCGGATACATCGAGCCCTGGCACCCGGCGCACCAGAACAGAGGATCGAGCGGGCGCTTGATCGTCGCCGCCGCGCAATCGGCGACGCAGGCAAGCGTTGCGATCGGGTTGGCAAACACCGCCGCTTCGGGGTTGATCAGCATCGTGAGCGTGTCGTCCTGCCAGAGCGGATCGATCTCGGTGACATAGGCGATGTCGAAGCTTGAGGATTCGAGGCAGAGGAAGTCCGCTACGAGCTCCATCCAGTAGAGCAGCGGATAAATGTACCAGTGGACGTTCCACTTGGCCGAGTTCTGCCCTGCCCCGCCGAGCTGGTTCGTCGTGTTGTGCGTGCCGCGCCCAATGTCGAACCCGGGCTTGATCGAGACGCCACCCAGATTGGGAAAGCACCACGGCTTCATCGTCACGTCGACCATGCGCACCGGCTCCCAGAAGCCGACCGCAACGCCGATGCGCGGCACGGGCGAGCCGCACAGACAGACCGGAAGCACCGGATTGTTGTCGGTGTCGGGTCGGCCTGCAAGGCTCGGCCAGACCGGGGCCGCGCCGATCGACAGCGGGAACAGGCACGACCAGCAGACGTCGGTGATAGGGTTCACGAATTTGCCCGTGCAGGCCCCGGGAACGCCAGCCCGCACGGGCTGCGATGGGAGTAGAAACAGGATCGCGAGCAGCACCAGCCCTGTCGCGGTGGCAAGCCAGCGAAGCTGCTGGAGCGTACGGAGTACGCGCGTCATTGACCCTCCCCTTCGGCGTCGAACCCGCGGTCAAGAATCCAGTGATCGTCACGACGCGTCTTCACCGCGACGAACACGACACCGGAGAGTACCGTCAGGGCGACGAGGACGACCAGGACGCCGCCGGTCGTGACGCGACCAAAGCTGCCGATCAGCAGCTCGATCAGGACAATTGCTACCCCTGTTGTGAGCGCAATGCCGATGAACGCGAACCGAAGACGGCGCATTGCTGCGGTCTCGGGAGCTGCCATCGGCGGACCAAAGAGAGCCTCGAGGCGCATCAGCGGTGTCCTCCGGACTGCCTGGCGCGCCGCACGACGCCGATCGTCGCCACAAGCGCGACGACGCCGAGCAGGAACAACACGTCCCACGAGGTCAGGACATTCATAAGATGCTCGGTCAGCCGGAACATCAGCGGCGCTCCCGAAAGCTGCGAAGCGCAAGCCGCGACCAGTAGATGAACTGACCCATGATCAGGACCGCAAGTGCGAAGCTGCCGACCGCGAGCAGAAACAGCGCGCTCCGCGGCTCAGGCGGGAAAGCGATCAGCCCGACGAACACGACGAAGAACGTGCCGACGCTCGCTGCGTTGACGCAGGCAAACACAACCAGCCCCCACCGCTGCCAGCGATGTGTCGAGCTGTCTACATGTCGGGATGTCTTCGCGTCGTCATGTCGCGCTGTCGGGACGTCGGCATGAAAGACTGTCGGGTTCACGACACCTTCCCCTTGATCGGCGCTTCAGTGACGCGCATCGCCTTGCCTGCCTGCTCGACAACCGCAGGGACGGCGGTAATCCCGAACTTGCTGGTGAGCGTTCCGGCCTGGTCGAAGTAAAACCGCCGCTGGCGCTTGGTCATCAGCTCGAGCGGCGCGCCGCGAACGAGAATGAGACGCGCCTTGTCGTCGAAGCGCTTGAGTGCCCAGGCCACCTGATCTTCGTCGTCGCCGTCGATGAACACGAGCGGCGACTTCACGACGACATAATCGAGCGGGTTGATGCGCTTACCGCGCGCTGCGATCAGCTGGCCCTTGTGGTCCTTGATGTCGTGATCGATCACGATCGACGGATCGTGAAGCCAGGTCCGTACCTTGATCGCGGCCTCGATGCCGGCCACCGGATCGGGACGACGGACCTTGGCTTCGGTGCGCGACCGCAGCCGCTGGTTCATCGCATCGATCTGACCATTGGCCTGCATCGTGTTCAGCTTGGTCTCGATGACGCGCAGCAAATCGGGCTCGATGATCGCAAACACCGTGCCGACCTGGCCATAGTCCTTCGCTGCCGCCGGGGGGGCACCGGCGGCAGCGAAGGCGACAAGCCCAAGGGAAACTGTGCGAAGCACGCTCACAGCACCGGTGTCCCGGTGCCGACAATCTGCTTGGCGCACACCCAACCGATATCGGCGTAACGGCTGTCGAACCCGTCGACGTGCGGGGTTGCTACGAAATAGCAGCCCTTGGGGACCACGCCCGTCGGACCCGCAGTCAGCGGCTCGCCACGCTTCGAGATCGGCTTCAAAGGGGCGACGCGGATGCCGTTAACTATCACCCACTGCTCGACCTCGTCGTACCGGCCACGCGAGACCAACTCGTCATGGCGGGCGACGACGTCGCCAGGCATCCCGTAGACGAGCTTGCCGAACGGCTTGGGGTTCGCGCCGAAATGCGCGACCACCAGCGGCGTCTCGGGTACCCGAAAGAACACATATTGGCCGCGTATCGGCAGCACCTTCTTCTCGACGAAGAACGCCCAATTGGGAAGCGAGTCAGTCGCGTTGATCATAAACGCGTGCGCCTGCGACCAGTCGCGGATACCCGCCCAGGCAGCGACGGCGATACCGATCGCACCCAGCGTCCGCCAGCGGGGCAGGCGAATACCGCGACGCGGTGGTTCGGAAATGATCGCGAGCGCGCTCATGGCTGCGGTGCCAAGTCGACCGGCGCGCCGGCGCCACCGAACGGGTTGGCACCGGCATTAGGCGACGGAGCCGGCGCAGGAACCATTCGCGCAGGTGCGCTGGCCGGCGGTGCCATCATCGGCGCGATGGCGGGGGGCATTGCCACAGGCGCGGCGAGCTTCACGACCTTGGCAAGATCCGCGACCACTTCGTTCGTCACATCGGGAACGGACGAGGCCACGACCGCCTCGCCGACCAACACGACTTCGCCATCGGCGGCGCGCGCCTTGAGCACCCCGTCGAGCGCGGTCATGAACGCGCGTGTGCGGCCTGCGAGTTGCTCAGGCGGGGTGCCCGAGCGCGCTTCGGCGGTCACGAAGTCGTTGACGATCGCGGCGAGCCGCACCGACACGACACGACGATCCTCGAGCACGAAGATTTTCGACGTCGCCCACATCGCCCAAACTGCAGCTGCGAGAATCAGCGCGCCGATGAGCAGTTGGTCATAGCTGAACCCGGCGAAACCGCGAATTCGCGAGGGCGTGTCGGGAGCGCCTACACCCGGAGAACGGCCTAACCCACGCTTCGATGGAGGCGGCAGCGGACGAAGAGGCTCGACCACCGCATCTTCGGTCTCGAGATTTACATCATCACGCGTGAGCGTCTGTACGTGGTCCATCGACCCCTCCTGTCTTGAAGATGCTGATGAGCGTCGCGCGCCGGAAAAAAGCCGTGGCAATGAACGTGAGCGCGATGACGATCGTGAGGTTGGCATCGAACTCGCCGCGGTTCAGCGGCGTGACCTCGCCGTATCGCGTCGACAGCAGCGCGATCTGTTCGAAGAACCCGGCAAGCGTCAGGTTGCCAGCGGCAAAAAACAGGGCGATGAACAGGCCGGCGGTCGTCAGGATCGTGGTCGCGAGCCAACCGCCGCAACGCAACGTCACGTAGAGAGCCTCGCCCCAGAGCTCCCGCTCATAACGACGGCGGCCAGCACGCATTTCACGACGATCCTCGTCGGAATGCAGCTCATCGCAAAATGAGCGTGCGTAGCCAGCTTCGAGGTTGGCGCGAAAATTCGTTTCGCCGTACTTCATTCGGCCGCCACCGCGAACGGTGCCTCCTCGATCACGCTCCATTGCGACGGATCGTCGGGGTATGCGACACGCTCGATCGCCGCTTCCATCGGCAGCCCTTGCGCCACCAGCGCCTCGATCTCTGCGAACACGCGTGGCGAGGACGAGTAGATCGTCGCCGAATAGGGATCGAGCACGAGCCGCCCGATCGCGAGCGTCTCCGGCCCCTTGATCATAATATCCGAATATTCGACGCCGTTGCGCTTCAGGCTTCGCATCAGCGTCTCGGTCGATGCCGACATTTCGAAGCGGTCGGCCTTCATGAAGTCCGAGATGGACTCGGGCTTTTGCTGCAGGATCACGAACCAGTCGCTGTTCTCGAGCGCGGCGATCGAGCCTTCGGATTTGTAATAGTCGTTCAAGGACTGCGTCGCGGTGATGAGCGACGCACCATATTTGCGGCAGGTGCGCGCATAGGTCTCGACGAACTCGGCCATCGCGCCGCCGCGCAGCATCTGCCACGCCTCGTCCATGATCAGCGCCTTTCGGCGGCTACGGTCGAGCTTGCGCATGGCCTGGCTCGACATGAACATGATCGCGGTGAGCACGACCGAACGCAGTTCTTCGCGGCTCGACAGGTCCGACAACTCGAACACCGTCAGGTCGGCATCGAGCTTGAACGTCGCCTCGCCGGTGAAGAACTTGCCATAGGTGCCGCTCGAGCCGAATGGCATCATCGAGACCGCCAGACTCCGCGACAGGCCTTCGTCGTTGGCCATCAAACCGGCGATGACGTCGTCGACCGACCCGCCCCTGCTCTTCTCGTTCCAGACCGCGTTGACCACACCGTCGATCAGCCCTCGCTCGGTATCGTCGAGGCGGTTGATGTGGCGCGCCATCTGGCTGACCATGGCTTTGAGCATTGAGAGGCAGTCGAGCTTGTAGTCGTCGTCGCTTTCGGCCGCGTCGGCGTCGATCATCGAGAACGGGTTGATGCAGAATCCGCTCGACAGCGTGAACTCGATGAAGGCCCCGCCCTGCAGTTTGCACGAATGTTCGAAGCTACGCCCGTCATCGATGACGATGACATTGTCCCCCGCCCCGCAAAATGCAGCGCACAGCTCCTGCAAGCCGACCGATTTGCCCGAGCCCGACTTGCCGAACACCGCGACGTTGTGATTGCCCGCCGCGTTTTCGAATGGCGACCAGAAGAACGGCTCGCCGCGCCGTCCGATCAGCAGGAGGTGCGGAATGTCGCTGCCCTTATACTCGCCCTGCAGCGGCGCGAGATTGGCCGCCGTCGTGGTCAGCATCGTGCGCATCCGCTTCATGCGCTCGAGGTCTTTGCCCAACCCCGAGCCGAGCGTCATCGGCAGGCAGGCCAGGAACCCCACCATCTGCATGTACTTCTCGGAATGGAGATCCCACCCACACGCCTTGTACATCGACTTCAAGGTACGCTCGTTGGCTTCGCCCCGGCCCTTGGGCGAAAACGCGGTGACGCCGTAGAACGCGCGCACGAGTTTGTTGCCCTGGCGAAGTTCCTCTTGAACGAGCTCCCACTCGCGGCTCTGCTCCTTCAGCTGCGGCAGAAACCGCGCCGACTTCGAGTCCGACAGGCTCGAGGTCCGCATATATTTGTACGACGCCTTGTTTGCCGCCGCCGTTGCGTCGGGATAGACCAGACACAATGTGGTCGCGACCGGGCACGGCAACCGCAGCTTATCGGTAAACAAGTCGCCGATCAGCCGTGCGCAATCCCACGGGGCCCAGCGCGGTGGGAGGTTCCTGACCGCGTACGAGCGCACCTCGAACGTGTCGGGGTACATCTCGCCGATTTCGGGAACACCGTCGCGGTCGACGCCGGTGGCGCGCAGCCGCTCGGTGCGGATCTCGATCCGATCGGCGAAGTGACGCACTTCCATGTCACGGCGGACACACTGGTCGGCGATCGGGTCGAACGCATTGTAGCTGATCGGATCGTCGCCTGCAGCCGTCGTCGGCGACGTGATGTCGTCGATCAGCGAGAGCAGATTGACCGGATCGATGATGCGCGACGGCACGTCGATCGAGCGGAACGCCGACTGAATCGATTCGACGACTGCAACCAGCTCTTCGTCGCTGGCCGATACCTTATCGGGCAGGCCGACCGAAACGATCAGGCGGAAGTGACGCAGATGAAAAGGCGCGTCCTTCGATAGCGAATGCCACACCCCGTTCGACAGATAGTCGGTACGGTGCTTGGCCATGCGCTCGTAGACGCCCTCGGCCGAGTAACGCGGCATGAACCAGTCGGAGAGCTTGGTGCCGATCCGCGACGAGGCAAAGTTGATGAACTGGACGCACGCACCCGCTGGCACGCCTTCGGACAGCGACTGCGCAATGATGTCCGCCGAACGCTCGTCGGCCCCGACCATGGGCGCGATCTCGAGCGCGATCTCGCGCGCGCCTGAATTGTGAAAGATGTTCGTCTTTGCGTCGAAGCTGCGATACGGCAGCCAGTGCGCGAGCATCGGCACGCCGGCATCGGGCCGCGCCGCTTCGGGCTTCGCGTTGCCGCCGCCGATCAGGTCGGTGAGGTAGGTGACGAGGCCGCTCATCGATTGACCTCCGAGACCGGGAACAACGATGGCGCATTGGAGGGTTTGGTAGCGGGCTTGCCGGTATCAGCAGCGGGTGACGTTCTCGAAGCCAGGGGCGATGCCGACGGCGGGCCAGCGATCGGACGCGCCTTCCCAAGCTGCGCTGCCACCTGCGCGCGAATGGCGTCCATCGGATTGGCGGGGGTTATGCCTTCGGTCGCGACCGCCTTAGGCGGCAGCGAGTAGCTGTCTGCCGAGACCGACGAAGCCGTCAATAGACCGGTCTTGGTCGGCCCTGGCAACCGGGCAGGCGTCACCGAATAAGCCACGCGCGGCAAGGTCGCAGCGGCAGTGCCCGCAACGACTTTGCCGCGCGCAGGTGCGACCCGGGTTGTTGACGTTTTTTCGACACCCGCGTCGGCGGCCTCGGCGCTCGTGATCTGCGCATCGGCATCGGCGACAGGATCGGGGAACCGGACCTCGGGCGCGGCCGCCGCCAAATCGCTGAGACTGCGCTGTATGACGCTCGACGTGTCGACAGGTCGAGCTGTCGGCATGTCGTCACCCGATGCCCGTGGGGCTGCGACCGCCGTCGCATTGGCCGACATCCAGGCCCCGCGCTCGACGACGGCATGGACCGCTGTGCTTTCGCGGAACCGCCCTGCCCCGTCGACATGCGCGGGAAAGACGATCCGCAACACCTTCTCCCCGGTGCGCTTGGGCGTGACCGATGCAAGCGTCGTGCGCGAAGACACGTCGGGCGACGGTGAATAGGGGCCGGCAGGCTGTGCCGAGGCACCGTCGCCGCTGATCATCGCAAGTGCTGCATCATCGATCGTCGTTGTCGGCGCGCACATGCCGTCTGGAGCGCGGCAAGCGAAGTCGCCCTTGATGTTACCACCGAGCGTCGCGCACGCGCCCAGCGAGGCTGTGACGGCCAGCATGGTGCCGGTTGCGAGCAGCTGCCGACCCCGGCGCTGTCTTTGGGTCCGCGTGGCCAGCGCGCGATCGAGCGCGGCCTGTTCTCGAGGCGTCAGCAGGCGGCTCATGACTTGGCTCCCTTCAGCCAGGTTGCGAGAAATTCCTTGGGGCGATAACCGTGGAGCACAGCACCATCGGAGCGGACGATGACCGGGGTTCCTGAAAAGCCGTGATCGCGCGCGAATTTCTCGTTGGCGTCGAGCCCCGAGGTATTGCACCGCACCGCAGGCAGCTCGTTGCCTGAATAGGCAGCACGAAGCGCACCCGACTTATCCTTGGCGCAATAGACGCGGTTCGAAAGCTCGCGCGTGCCCATCACCGAGATCGGCCGCTCGACCACCTTGACGTTCATCGTCTCGAGCGCGCCGACGAGCGCACGACAATAGCCGCAGCGGAAATCGGTGAAGATCGTCACCGTGTGCGCGCCGCTGCCCCAGCGGATCGCGCCGTCGGCGGGAAGCGAAGCGAGCGATACGGTTTGCCCCGCACCCGCCTGTCCGGCTCGCTTGGAGGGCGCATAGCCAGCGGCTACCGGCTTGCCCGCCTGCGCCGCCGCAAGCGCCTGTGGATCGTCGCCCGCGTCCTCTCCACTGCGTGCCGCACCGCCGAGCAACGCATCGGGATTGATCTCGAGGAGGCGCGCCGCAGTCAGATCCTGGCGCGTCTCCATATCGTAGAGCCGACCGACGATCAGATAGCGCGCACCGCGATCGACGTAGAAAAGCGACTTGCCCGCAACGACTTCGCACAGCCCTGCGACCTTGCCGCAATCGACCGAGCTGACCTCGGTCTTGGGCAGACGCGTCTTGAGCGCGGCAGTGACGAGCCCATCGCCACCGGTCGCAGCAGAGGCGATCGTGCTTCCCGAGGCAGCAAGAACGCCGCCGAACAGGGCCAGCGCCGGGATGGCGAGCGTCTTGCGGCTCCGCCAGTCCCAATTGGCGCTCAGAAGCAACCACATAGACCCACCTATTGCGAGCGCAGCCATGGCCAGCAGCCCGATCCAGACAAGATAGAACATGCTCACCTCCCCGGCTTCGCGCTATTGGCGGCCTGATGGAGCGTGGGCTCCGCAACAGGCTCGGGCGCCTGCGGGCCGCCACCCTGATCAACTTCTGCAACCTGCGGCGCACACTGAGCGCGTGTCTCGCCATCGCGCTTGGCCGAGGCGTCGGTCAGATGGTCCTGACAGCAATTGGCAACCGAACGACCGGGACCGGCCTGAGAATTCGCAACCGCCACACTAGAAGGCACTGCCGCAAGGGCGACGGCCCCGAACGAAAGCATGACGAACCCAAGCCCGACCGGGACGAGTACGACCGAATTTAGTGGCTTCAACATTACGACCCTCCTCAATTGCGGACGAAGGCACCGTCCAGGAACACGATCTCGACCTCGATGCCGGTCGGCATCTCGATCACCGGCTGATATTGCTCGGCACGCTCGATCAGATATTTGCTGACGGTATCGGCCGCTCCGCTCACACCTTCGCCGACGCCACCCTGGAGAATCTCGCCGGGGCTGAGTTGCTGACGCTTGCCGTTGACGCTGACGTTGGTGCCCTGGAAGAGGCTGTTGGTGTTCGCCGAGAACCCGCGCCCGAGACCGCCAGCGAGGCTTGCAAGAAATGCCTGGGTGATGAGGCTGCCTTCGCGACTGACGACGCGGCCGCGCACGCCCGATTTCCCCGCGAAAGCGATGAACCCCTTTACCTCGCTGACCGCATAGCGGCCGCCGGGCTGCGCGCAGGTCATGCGCTGCAATTTCACGTAGACCTTCTCGCTCGAAAGATCGCCGCGCGCCGCCCCATTGATCAGGCAGCCCTGGATCTTGGTCGTGAGCACCTTACCGTTGTCGGCGACCGAGCGCGCAGGCCCAGTAATGCGCAGCACCACCGGCAGCGGATCGGTCTGCGACGAGACGCCCGCGCTTGCATCGACACCGACGATTACGCGCGCCTTCGCAAAGCTGTTCGCAGGCAGATAGTCGGGCGAGTCCGAAAACACCGTCGTGCCGCGCTCGGCGCGCGTCGCGTTGCCGCCGGGACCGCTCGTGAACGAGACCGTCTTGACCTCGCGCGGCAGCATCGGTGCAGGGAGCGGACCCCCTGCCCCTTCCGGCGACCGGTAAAGCGGTGGCGACCCTGAGCCGTACAGCGCAGTCGCGCTGGGCGGTGGCGACGGTGCTGCCGCGCGCGTCGCCAGCTGCGACTTCAACGTCTCGTTCTCGGTCTGATAGGCCGAGAGCACACGCTGGCCGTCGCTCGACATCGCGGTGTTGGCACCGCGCAGCGTGTCCATTTCCTTTTGCATCGCCGCGAGCTGGGCGGCCTGACCGTCGACCGCGCGCAGCCTGTTATCGGTCGAGTCGAAGCGGTTCTCCGAGCGCGCCATCCATTCCTGCTCGCTCATCTGGCGATTGACGAGATCGCCGGTCGAGACCTTGACCTCCTTGGCAGTGGGTGAAGCGATACCCGTCGCCGGGGTATCGTCGGCGAAGATGTACCAGGATGCGCCGACAAGGAGCACCGTGGCGGCACCGCCGAGCAGCAGTTGCTGCTTCTTGCGCGCATCATCGTTGACCGCCATCGCATTGCCGACGGGCGACACGTCGTCGGTAGCGGGTTCGGGTGCGACATCGCGGCTCGCGCGCTTGCCGCGCAGATTGTCGAGAATGCTCATTGGGCGTCTCCCGCAGGCAGGACGATGTAAGCCGTGGTCGCCGCATCTGGCGCGAGGTTGGGTTCGGCGATTGTGATCGCGACCGCGTTCGAAGGTGCGACCACCTTTTCGGTGATCGTCGCCGCGGTGCGACCCTTGTTCTCGATGCGGATGACCTTGCCGATCAAGCTGTCGCCACGATACTCGGCGATCATCTGGACCTTCAGATCGCCGACGTTGACCGCGTTCAGGACGGGTTGGCGCATCCGGTAGCCGTCAGGGATGCTCGACGTGTACATCGCCTGCACGAGCTTGACGGCGGCTTCCTGCGGGTCAGGTGAGGCGGCCGCAATGCGCGTCTCACCCTCTTTGTCGCCAGCGATCGCCGGATTGGCGACGAACACCTGCTGCGCTTCGTTGCCGACAAGTCGACACGCAAACTTGTAGACATAGCCCTTCTTCGACGTCGCAAAGAAAGACAGGAGTTTTGGACTGTAACCTTCGGGCACCGAAACATAGATGTCGCCGCGGACCGGCTCGTTGACCACCGAGAAATCCTCGCTCGGATTGCCGGTCTGGAGCTTCGACACGCTCGCGATCTCGTCGCCGACGAGGCTGATCCGCGTCAGATCGCGCGCCGAGGCGATGCAATCGACACGCGCATTGTCCGACGCCATCAGCGTCTGATCGGCAAGCGCGGGCGTTGCCATGAGCACAAGCGACAGCACGACAAGACCGGCGCCAACCGTGCGCGCGCCGAGATCGAGCGGTCGCGAAAGCAAAAGCGTACCGCACGCGACGCCGCAGCCGCAAAGCAGCGGGCTCACGACGACACCTTCTTGGTCGGATCGACCTTTTCGACCATCCCGAACTGGACGAGCTTCAGGCTGATACCGTTATAGACCCAGCCATATCGGAAGGTCTTCGGGCTCGCTGAGACCTCCTGACGCCCGACGATCGTATGCAACACGCCGCTGACCTCCGAGGTCATGCTGTCGGGATCCACCTTGAGGCTCTCGAGCGTGTAATATTGCGAGACCGAAGAGCCGCGCTGGTCGTCGACGATCTTCATGAGGTCGGCTTTGACCTGGCCGTAGGCGCTCGGATGTACCATCTCGAGCACCGCCTTCATCCAATAATCGAGGCTTTGCGGTGTCCGATTGAGCGTGAGCACCGCCGCGTCGCGCGTGACCGCTTCGAGATACTCGCGGCTGACGCCGGCGCTCGAAATCGTGACCGGGGTGCGCAGCACCGGCTGCAGCACGACCTCCCGGTCGCGCGACGCGGCGGCAAGGCCGAGCATGGCGGAAAGTCCGGCAAGCGCGAGACTGGTGACCAGCAGCATATTGCGCTGCTTCAGGACCCGCTGCGATTGCGTGTGTGAATATGCCAGATCCATCGGTCCTACCCCGCCATCAGTCGAAGAAAGGAAGGTGGCGTGGCGCGAAGTCCGACAAAGCCCGCTGGCAGATGCCAGTAAGCCAGATGCAGCAACCATGAACTGGCGCGACCCGCTTTTGCTTTGCGCAACGCCCACCAGCTGCCGAAACCGAGGATGATCCCGATCACGATATGCTGCGTCAAAACACCCCAGATAAACGGCAGGACCATCGCGATGAACTCGTCGAGCGTCCAAAGCCCGATAAGCTCGGGATCGTCGAGCCGTGCTGGAATGAGATATTTGTCGGCCATAATGCCTCGCCACCTTCAGCTGCACGACCACCCACTGGGCAGCCGCAACGGGTTCAGATCGTGGCGGTGACAGCCGCAGTGACGATCGGCACGCCGGTTCCGGCACCGACGCCGACACCGACAGGGATCGCGACCTGCCCGAGGCTGAAGCGCCCCGATGCGAGACCGACGATGCCCCCAGCGAGGCTCAACACGGTGATGATCTTGCCGCCCGAACCCTCGAGAAAGCCGGTGAACGAGGTCAGTGCGGTGTTGAACGTTGCATCGGCACCAGCCATCGCCGCTTCGGTCCCGATCACCGCGGCCACTGCCGCAAGCAATCCGACCTTCGCCATGCTGGAAACCGAGGCGCGCCCAGGCAGGGACACAGCCAAACTATTCATGGGAACATCCTTTTTCTATCGACGTTTCAATCAACGCCTGGAGAAGGATGGGTCAGCTAGTCGCCGGCAATCCACGGTTAACCGCTTTTTCGCTGCTTCTGGCCATCAGATATTGATTCGACTCGCCTCAGTTTGCCAGTGTTGGCAAAAGCCGTAGCCGAGTGCGGCAAGAACTGTTGCCGCGTTGGGCAACGGTTTTTGCCACTTGTGGCGCAGCCGCCTGCGAATCATCGCTGGGCGGGGATGCCTAGTGCTTTACTGCGGCCGACGATTGGCAGGGCGGCAGGTCTCGCGATGGAAGGCAGCAAACGGACGTTCCAGCTGACGCTCTCGGAAGAGGCGTTCGAAGAGGTCACCCGTGCTGTCATGTTGCAGTCCAACCGCGCAAAGAAGTTGCAGGGCTTTGGGCAGTGTCTCAACGCTTGGCTAGTTGACTGGCGCGGAGGAGACATCGTCCCCGAATGCGAATCACCCCGACTTGATCATGTCGATGCCGACGATCGCCATGCTATCTGGGTAGCTTTGGCAGGCGACTTCTTGAAACTTCTGCTGACTTGTCGTGCAGACTTGAGTAGTAAATGCGGAAAGTCGGTCACTGTCGCTGCAACAATCTTCGCCATTGTCGATGCATTTCTCCAGAAAGCCGAAAGAAATCGCTTGAAAAGGTGAATGGAGTAAATTTACCTTAATCCCAATCCAATTCGACTCTGGGGCGGGACGATGAATGGGCTGTCGCACAACGATAATTTCGACGCCGAACCTCTGAAAGAGCGTCTAATCAATCTCGACCAGAAGCGCTTTTTGCCGCTGATCATCGAGGTGATGCGCAGGGGCGGCGTGACGCGCGGTGAGCTTGCAAAGCGCACAGGCTTCAGTCCGTCAAAAATTAGCCGATGCCTGCGCGCGCGTCGAAGGATTGATGGCTTCACGCTCCAGATGTTCTTCCAGGCACTCGATATTGATGACCTGCGCGCGTTGCTTGCAATCGGACGTCTCGGTGAATGGCAACAGTATTTCAGTCCGGACATCGAGCTGATTACCGACCTGGTACATGAGTTGCCGTCGTGCTTGTCAGAAGCTCGATCAGATACGGTTCGTTTCGCAATTGGCATTCCGGGAGCCCGCGTGCTCGCGAAGAAGGTCAGCGATATAATTGCCACAAACGATCGCGACGCTCAACGTAGGATGACCGAACGGCCAATTGCCTTCCTCTGACAATGGCGGAAGTCGCGAACATTGCGGCCGTTCCCGGAATGAATTGTGCCCATCAAAACTTGCCGTACATTCAGGTGCTGACGGTGCAACGCGAACGGCAAAAACTGGGACTTTACGGCCGTGAGCGCTGGCTAAAGCGAATAGCCGCTATTGTTCGAAGTAGACATGTGCGACCGGCTCGCGGCCTCTGCGCCGTTGGAGGAAAGTTGCGCTTCGGCTTACCATACGTTTACGGCCAGATTCCGTGATGCCCCAGTCAGCGTTTGCGACCGCGTCGCGCGGGAGCGAGAGTGATCTCGCCATCCTGGGTGATCCTCTCTTCACCCGCGCCCATACGCACATCAGCGTCGCGCACGAGCTTGCCAAAGTCGAGGCTTGTCGCTTGCTCGACCGCAGCGATCGTCGAGAGAAAGTCCCGGACCTTGTCGAGCTCGTCCTCGTCCATATAGGCTTCGGAATCCCCCAGGGACTCCCCACTCGTGAACAACGCCTCTGGCCATACGTCGATGACCTGACTCTGGTCGGCGATCATGGCGAGCGCACGCAGTTCGCCGCCTTCCGACCAGAGCGTCACTTTGAAGAAGCGCCCCGGGATCGGGACGCCGCGGAACGGGCGATCTCCGTCGGTGAAGATAGGTCCGGAGAAGGACGTGACGCGCTGCTTTTCGGCGACGGCGTTGCGCAGGACGTAATTCTCGACGGAGCGCCAGAGCAAACCACGGCCCGTGCCCGGCTTGTTTCTGGCCGCGGTCCCCTGGTTGAAGAAACCGACCTGCGGGCAGGCATTGGTCCAGTGGAAGCTGTCGGCTTCGGCCGCCAGCGCCATCGCATCCTCGCCCCAGCAGGGATCCAGCCGGCGGACCAGATGACCCTTTTGGAAGATGCGGGCGATCCGCTTATGGTCCTTGGGATTGGGAAAGCCGGCGACCACCTGCTTGGCGTAGAAGGGTTCGCCGACATATTCGTCCGCACCAATGCGCGGATCGCGCCGCCAGCTGTCGGCCTCGGCGTCGGTCGGCATGGCCTCGAGCCCGGCGCTGTCGGGTGTTAGCGGTTTTACCGTCTTGGTATCGCGGTCGATCTCCTTCGCGCTCTCGCCATCGATATTGCAGGCCGTGAAGAAGGCGACCTTCCGCCGCGCGTTCATCACCACGCTGAAATGATGATATTTGAGCTCGTGGGGATCGTCGCCGGCCTCGGCGACTGTGTTGAGCGCGGCCTGCTTGGCCAGCGCCTCGGGTAACGTCGGCAGGGGAATATCGAACCCGGGAATGAACCGGCGCTTGTAACCGATACGATCGCGATAACGGTCGGCCGCCGCGTTTTCGGATCGAACCGTCTTGTCGACCGCCGCCTGTGCGGGACCGGCTGCTGCGGGCACTGGCGGTGTGGCGAGGCCCGGAATCTGAACGGATATCTCCAGTGGGATCGTCCAGCTAACCCGCCCGTTCGCGTCGACAGTCGGTGACGAGCCCGGCCTGGCGGACTGCGCCTCGCGCGGTTCGAGACGCATCGGGTTGGTCTCGGGCATCTCGCCCATGTCGAGCGCGGCGGCGATCCGCTCGCGCGCCGGGCTTGGCAGGTCGGGCAGGCGCCGGCGGAGGTCCCGCACGATCGCGCTGATGCGGATGCCCTCATTGACGTCCACCCGCGCCGGCGTGTCATCGTCGCCGAACACGTCGCGCCAGGGGCCGCCCCAGTGATGGAGCGCGATCGGGCGCCATTCGGTGTTGAAGACTGGGCTGCCTGACGAGCCCGGCTCGGTATCCGCAACATAATGGAGCGCATTGTCGTAGCGGCCGACGAGGCGGTTCTCGCGTAGCACGACCTCCTTGTAGCGGCCGCTCGGATGCTGGACGATGTTGGCGAATTCTCCGAGCATATGCTTGTCACCCGCGTCGGATAGCCCGCTCCAGCCAAAGGACTCGATCGGCAACTTGCCCTGGAGCAATGCGCCGATGGCGACGATCGTGTAGTCGAGCCCGTCCTGGGTATCGGGATCGGTGACGAAAACGGTGCTATCGATTAGGAAGCGGGTGACCGAACGACGGTTGCCGACAAGATCGAGTTCATAGTCGAAGTCGATCGCGAGCTGCCCAGTGAGGGCTTGGCTCGGGATGACATGATGATTCGTGATGAACAGGCCGTTGCCGATCAGGAATCCGGTGCCGAGCGGGGTCTCATTTCGATAGGCGACCCTGCCGACGGCGCGTGCGATCCGGGCACCTTTTTCCAGGAAGGTCACATTGACGAAATCGACCGTGTCGCCCCAGATCTTCTCCGCGCCTTCTGCGTTCGGCGTCGTCGCTGCCTTGGCATAGCGCAGATTCATGCCTTCTGAATCCGTTGCCGGCTTCGCTGCGACGTCGCGTATAGAGGCATCGACCGCCTCGGCTTCGCGCTGGGTGAGATGCGCCTTGCTCTGGAGTCGCGCCACACGCCGTGCAGAATCGGGTTCGGCCGCGAGCGGATTGCCCTCTTGCGCCGCCGTGATCGAATGCGCGATTTCGTTATGATTGGCGCGGATGCGTGCCTTGATTGCTTCTTCGGATGCCGGTCTCATAGAATCCCCTCCCGCTTGCGGCTAAAGACATAGCAGATTGCCGATGCGCACTCGACTCTTGTTGCGTGACATCTTCGCGTTAGCGGTTGAGCAGAAAGCCTTGATTGCCGTGCTGGCGCTTGGAACTGGTTCAATCTGGAGACTGGGTCTCGCCGGAACGGCAGATATTCTTCAACCCGGAGGTTAGTTGCCGATAAGCGTAACGTCGGCTTTACGTCGGCTGCAGTCGCCAACTTTGCCGCCGTTTGGCGTTCGCTCCGTCAATCCTGAAAGCGGTCATGCGTTCATAGCGGTTTGCTAGAACGCGAACGACAGGCATTGGTCCGGTGGGCATAGTTATGGGTTGCGCGCTCATCGCCAGCGCATTTCTTTGCCTTGATCTCGGCGCGGAACGATTAATCGAGGACGGCGAAAATGCTAAGCATCGGGTCGCTTTAGGGAAGCGATAGGCGGACGCCGCTTATCTCAACATTGGCAATCCGCCAATCGAGGAGTTGTCGATCTGGGGATGCGGAAGGACAGTCGAAGATTTTAACAAACATGGCATCGTTGGGGAGTCCGGGCAAAAAATTGGCCACGGTGCCGATAGAGTTGGCGAGTTGATCATGCGGCCCGATGCGGGCACTGAGCCACGATGGAGCCGGGAGAATTCATCGCCAAATGGTTTGGCAAAAAGGGCGGTGCCGAGCGCGCCAATTTCCACCAATTCGTCAACGATTTCTGTAACGCGCTCGCCCTGCCGGTTCCCGATGCCGCAGAAGGCGGCGTGCTCGGCGAGTACCAATTCGAAGGGCCAGTGCCGGGCGGATCGTTCCGGTCGCTGAAGGCGTCGGGCTTCATCGATCTCTACAAGCAGGGCTGCTTCATCCTCGAAGCCAAGCAGTCCTACCTGCGCGATGGACAGGCCGAGCCACCGCGCAGCGACGGCAACGGCTATGACCGGCTGATGCGCGATGCCTACGCTCAGGCACGCAACTACGCCGCCTATCTGCCCGCCGACCGACCGATGGTGCCGTTCCTGATCGTCGCCGACATCGGGCGCGCGTTCGAGATCTATTTCGATTATGCGGGCAACGGGCGCGGGTTCGACCCCTTCCCCGATCCGCAGAATTACCGCATCACGCTCGATCGGCTGACCGACCCCGATGTCGTCAAGCGCCTGCGCGCGATCTGGACCGACCCAGCGTCTATCGACCCGCGCCGCCTGTCTGCCGAAGTATCGCGCCGCGTCGCGCTGCAACTCGCCGATGTCAGCAGTGCGCTCGAACGGCGCGTGCGCGCAAACCCCGAACAGGTGGCGGAAGCATCGCTGTTCCTGATGCGCATCCTGTTCTGCATGTTCGCCGAAGACGTGGGGCTGCTGCCCAAGGATAAGTTCAAGGGGTTCCTCGAATCCTCGCTCGACGACGATGCGCTGTTCAAGCGCGGCCTTGCCGACCTGTGGGAGAATATGGGGCAGCATAACCGTGCCGACCGCTGGTCCTACGCAGTCAGCGAGACGGTGCGCTATTTCAATGGCGGCCTGTTCAAGAGCGCCGAAGTGTTCACGCTCATCAGGAGCGACCGCGAATTGTTGCTCGATGCGGCCAAGGCCAACTGGGCGAATGTCGAACCTGCGATCTTCGGCACGCTGCTGGAGGCCGCGCTGAAAGGGGAGCGCGACAAGCTCGGCGCGCATTACACCCCGCGTCCCTATGTCGAGCGGCTGGTGCGCGCGACCTTCATCGACGAGCTGGAGGCCGAATGGGCGGGCATCGAAGAGGCGGCACGAACGCTGTCTGCGGACGAGGCACTCGCCCGGGCGTCGTCGTTTCACGACAAGCTAGCCACACTGAAAATCCTCGATCCGGCGTGCGGCACCGGGAATTTCCTCTATGTGTCGATGGAGTTGCTGCTGCGGCTGGAATTGCGGCTGGTGAAACTCATCCGCGACCTCGGCGGCACCGAACCATTGCGAGTCAGCCCGCATCAGTTCTTCGGCCTGGAACTCAATACGCGCGCAGCGAAGATTACCGAATTGGTGCTGTGGATTGGCTGGCTGCGCAATCGTATCGCTAACGATCCCGATGCCGTACCCGATCCGGTGCTGGCAACGCTGGCGACGATCAATCTCGGCACGCTCGACTGTTTCGATTCCGTCGTGCGGCATGCGCTGATCGCAGTGCCGGAGACTGGGCGCTTCCTGCTGGGCGTTCCCGATGCAAACGATCCCGGCCCGCCCGACTGGCCCGAAGCCGATTACATTATCGGCAACCCGCCGTTTTCGGGCGGCAAGGATCTCCGCAGCGATCTGGGCGATGATTATACCGAGGCGCTGTGGCGCGCGAACCCGGATGTTGGGCGCTCGGCCGATCTGGTCATGCACTTCTGGAACCGCGCGGCGGATATCCTGACGCGTCCCGGCACGCGATTAAAACGCTTCGGGTTCGTAACGACCAATTCGATCACGCAGGAATTTTCGCGCCGCGTTATCGCGGCGCGGCTGGATTCGCTGTCGGTCGTGATGGCGATCCCCGATCACCCTTGGGTGAAGCTGCCGCGCGAGGAAAAGGTCAAGGGTGTTAAACGTCAGGGCGAAAAATCGCTAAAACTGGCGAAGATGGCGGCCGTTCGAATTGCGATGACGGTTGCGGAAGCAGGCGCGGGCAAGCCGGGGCGGCTGTTCGAAGTCGAGAGCGAAAGCGGTCTTGATACCGATACGCCTGCAATACACTTTTTCTATGATACAGGACTTGAAGCGGTCATCAATGCTGATCTTAGCATCGGTGCCGACGCAAGCAGTGTCCTTCCGTTAATTGCTAATCGAGGGTTGGGCCATCGCGGGGTCCAATTAATAGGGGCAGGCTTTATTGTCCTACCCACATGCGCTCGGCAAAAGCTTGGCTTAGGTATGCGTGAGGGGCTGGAAAGCTACATAAGGCCTTACGTAAATGGCCGCGACATCGTTCAAAAGTCTCGCGAAAAGTGGGTTATCGACCTTTTCGGCCTGCTCGAAACCGAAGTTATGGACCGCTTTCCTGAGATTTACGATCACGTAAAAGTGGAAGTCTATAATAAGAAGTGGAACCCTAAGGCGCACAAGGGAAAAGGCGCGTGGGAAGGTCGCGAGGTAAATAATCGCGAGAGTTACAAGCGCAATTGGTGGATTTTTGGAGAGCCCCGGGCGGACCTTCGCCCCGCCCTTGTCGGGTTGCAGCGTTACATTGCGACGGTCGAGACCGCAAAACACCGGGTATTTCAGTTTCTTGATGCAGGCGTCGTGCCTGACAACAAGCTCATCGTCATCTGCACCGATGATGCCTTTTATCTCGGCGTGCTGTCGTCCCGGATGCATGTCGCATGGGCCATTAAAGCGGGAGGTAAGCTGGAAGACCGTCCAGTTTACGTGAAGACTCAATGCCTCGATGCATTCCCCTTTCCCGATGCTACGCACGCGCAGCGATGCGAGATCGCCGATATCGCTCAACGCCTCGATGCGACGCGCAAGGCCGCGCTCGCCGAAACGCCCAGTCTGACAATGACCGAAATCTACAACCTCCGCGCCCGGATCGCGGCGGGCGAACCGCTGACCGGCGATGACCGCGACCGCGCGACCAAAGCCCGCGCGCGCATCGTCGATGAACTCCACCGGAAACTCGATGCCGCTGTCGCTGCCGCCTATGGCTGGCCCGACACCCTCGCCCCTGCCGAAATCGTCGCACGGGTCGTCGCCCTCAATGCAAAGCGCGCGGCAGAAGAAGCGACGGGAAAGATCCGGTGGCTGCGCCCGGACTACCAGAACCGCGCAGCGATCGGCGCGCCCCAATCCTGACAAGGTACCGCCCCGCAGCGCGCACAAAGAAGCTGGTGCCTTCACATTTAGCAGCCTGCAATCGCTCGTACACGCGCTCCCTGCTGCCTTCAGATGACTGTCCACGCCAACATTGCAGCCGTTTCGCAACCCCAGATTTCCTGCTGGTAACTGACATTCATTCATGCTGCCTATGGGCACTCGTCATGACTTAAGGTGACCGATTGCCGACTGGCAGGTTCAGGGCCCGCTGGCGCGCGAAGCGGACATTCGTTGAAAAAATTGCGGGGTAAGAAAGACCCGATAGGCGACATTCGCAGAGCCATCTTAGCTTACCGATTTCGGCAACTCATTGATTTGCAAATTCCATAAAACCGCTCTGCTTCTAACCGGCGCATGGCTCAGTATGAGTCTCGCGATTTAATCGATGGGATCTTATGCGCCTAGCGGCCCAGCAGTCGCCGGAAGCTGAATTTCGACTCAGACGCACTCGTCAGCGCAGCGGTTGCGGTTTTGCCGATGACGGCGGTCAGCGCACCTTCGAAGTCGCGCGTCACGTCGTCATAGCCGGTTTGCGCATGGACGAGCTCGTGCAGCAATGTCCCGGCGAAGTCCGGCAGCAATGCGAGCTGATCCCGGCGGATAACGATCGAATTCGTCTCTCCGTCCCAGAGGCCGAGAGCATCGCGACCGGTCTCGAAGTCGACGCGCATCGTATTGCTGACCCGAACAGCCTGCACGCGGGCGGGCAGGCCGCCCATCAGATCAACGATCGCCTGCGTCTGGCCGAACACCGCTTGCTCGCCAGGCGCTAGTGTGCCCGGCTCAACAAAGTCGAACACAAAGCTGTTATTCCACTCCGATTGATATTGGCTGAGGTCGCGGATCGGTGCGCCAGACAGGTCGGTCATGCCCGAAACTTCCTGCTGGATCGTGTCGGGGATCGTGATGATGCGGATACCGTCCCCGCGAGCATGATCGACGGCTGACGAATTGCTCATCAGCTGGTTCGCGGTCACGAATAGATAGTCGCCGCTGCCGCTAAGGATTCGCACCGCATGGACCGCGACTTCTTTCCAGCGAACCTCGTCGCTGCTTTCGCCAGATTGCATCGCCTGAAGCTGGCACGCCAGCTCCTCGGCGATCTCGCTCGCAGTCGCATTGAGCAGCATCTGCTTCACGCGGTCGGAGTAGGCCGTGCGTCCGACATTGGTTCGCTCGCGGTTGAGCGCCTTGCGCATCGGCTCGGTCAGCGCAGTGATGTTGTAGGAGAAAGCGAAGTTTTCCTCCTCGGCGACAAGCAGGCCGGCGACATAGATTCTGGCCGCTGCTCCCGCTTTGCGGCGGAGGATGTCACCGATCTTAGTGGTCTCAAGCAGATCCTCTTCGGAAAAGTGGAGGAAGAAGCCTTTAGCCCTTTCCATTTGCTCGTCGCTCAAGCCGCGCAGCACAATCATCGTGCCGGCCATTGTCGGATCGGACGACGGCTGAACGGCCGCATGCAGTGTCACCACATCGGCGAAATCGCGCTTGGCAACCTGAACGAGCGTGATCTCACCATGTGCCGAGCGAACGTCGACTTGGACGCCATTGCGATAGAGCGTCGCCATCGCATCCTTCAGGCCAACACCGAATTTACCGATCACCTTCCCGGAATTCTGAAGCTTCTCGACATTCTCATTCTGCGTGAAGTGCTCGTAACGCAGCCCGCGACCATAATCGCGGATGATCCAGCTGCCATCGTCGGCCTTCAACACCGCAATGTCACCGGTCGCGCTGAGCTGCTGCTCGTCAATCGCGTTCGCGATCAGCTCGCGAACCGCATGGGCGCTTTCCCAGGCTTCAAGGATTTTCTCGATGTTGAGATCGAACAGACGTGCTTCCGTCATTTACCACTCTCCCCCGCCGCCGGTTTCCGGCAAAGATTCTCTGAAAGAAAGCCGAAAAGTCGCTGCTCGTCTTCCGCAAGCTGGAAGCGCGGATCGCGCCGCATTGCTACACGATTGGCGGAGACCTTGCCCGCCCATTTCCCGCTGGAATCCTGTTTGGCGAGAAGGTGGTGATGTCCGTAAGCGCGCAGCAGGTAGCCGAAGCCCATAAGGAGCTTTGGACGTTGGTGGAAAAGATGGTGCGCCACCTCCACTAGCGTATCGTACCCGAAACCAACGGGCTTTCCCGCTTTTGCTGTCTCGATTACCTTCACCATCCGGATGGGCACGCGCACGTCCGAAGGCGTGCCAAGAAGGTCTGCGCAATAGGCGACCAGATTGTAGTTCAGCTCGGCCCAACGGTGATAATAGCCGACCAAGTCGTCCACCCGGTCTTCGGCCAAGGCCCACTCAAATATCTCTGTTCGCAATTCGCGCTCGGCCGCTTCCGCCGCGGCGCGCCACGACGCCTCTTTGGCTGCCGTCTGTTGCGCCCGCAGCCGGCCAAGCTCCGATATGGCCGCGCTCTGGGCTGCTGCGAAATCGAACGCACAGACGGTCTGGCGATCGACATCAATGAGGAGCTCGTTCCACGGGACAAGCCGCTCGATCCAGTCGTCGATGATTCGCTCGCCCACGATCCGAGGCTGCCGGTGCCAAACGCGCACGACCAGCTGGCTCGTCGCGATGGAAGCCCCGACGGTCGCATCGTCAACGACAAAGATGTTTGAGTTGTTGCCGAAGAGGATGTCGTCGGTAGTCATTCGCCGATAGCTCGGGTCGAAACTGGGCAAAACCCAAACGAGCGCCGCCCCTTCCTCCCGGTAAAAGCGTTTCCGCCCGAGGACGACATCAAGGAAGGTCGTGCTGAGCTGCACCTCGAACGCCGTTCGAAGCTCGCCGCACCGGGCAGATACGTCGGGACGACGCAGGCCGGGCAACCCCTCGCTTGCGCGCCAAGTGGCCTCCACCTGTACCTCGGAGAAATTGGGATCTGCCGCGAGGCTGCGCACCAGCAGTTCCTTCGTGCGCAGATGTGCGTCACTCTCCTGTGCGCCGCGATATTTCATCGCGCGCATTTCCGCCTCGGTCAGGCCGCTATGGGTCACAGCCGGACAGGAGCCGTCTTCCGAGCGATGCCGCAGGTAAAAATTCTTGCGCATGCTGCTCGCCAGGAACAGAGTGACGCCACACATCGGGCAGACCAGACGCGGCCGGCCACGACTGGCCGCGTCCTTAAGGACGCCCCTCAGGCGGATAGCTGCGGCATAATCGAAAGAGCCGATCAGGCGCTTTGCGTCGAGCAGGCGTCCGGTACGCAGGCTGCGCGCTTCGATGATCGCGGGATCATCGACCGGGGTGGCCCGCGCGCGCGGATCGATGGTGACGTTGCCGCCCATCGCGCGGTCAATATCGCTCGAGACGGGCGCCGGGGCGATCAAGCCCCCAACGCCGCTCAATGTAGAATTCGAGCGCTCGACGGGTCTCGAAGCGGATATCGTCGCCCTCGAAGCCATATTCGAGCCGGACTGCCCGCTTCTGCTCCGCAGTCAAATCCGCTCTGGGACGTAGGCGGACCTCGACAATCGTCTCCCAGTCTTCGTCGGTCGGCAGCGTTTCTTCGATCGGGCGCATCTTGAAACTGCTGCTGTCCGACACCCGCACGGGGAGGAAGTCACGCCACTCGTTGCGATCTGGGCTCCAGGCCCGAACATGCAATCGCTCGCCGTCGCTCGCGATATGCGCAGGCGCGATCCATTGGCGATCGCGGCGACCGGACGACATCGACACATAGTCGATCTCAACGAAACAGCGTCGTTCGATCGCCTGATTGAGCTCGCGCATCGCCGTCACCGGACATTGCCGGGTCGGTCCGGGAAGCCGCGCAAAATCCTGGTGGGCCTGTGCGTAAATCGCCTCAAGCGAAGGCGGCTCGGCCGTATCTTCAAGCCCGCGATGTGCCCGGTCCGCGACATAGGTTTTGCGAACGGGGTCATAGGACGGTGCGGGCGCGCGCACGCGCCCCATGTAGATGCGAAAGTCGACTGCCGCCTGCGCGTTAGAAATGCCGAACCTCTCGATGAGGTCGCGCCTGTTCACCTGCCCCAGCCAGGTCAGGCATTGGTCCAGATA
>JAYTAR010000039.1:0-5483 GCA_043737455.1 Sphingomonadales bacterium
AAGGCGTCAAGCCGACGGTCAACTATACCGGCGCGGCGTCGCTGCTGAATGGCACGGGCGCCAAGCTCAAGCTTACCCTGCCCGGCGGCGGTACGGCATTCGAGGTCGTCGGCGTGCCGCTGGCCAAACCGGGCTTTTATGTCGTCGAGCTGGCCTCGCCGACGCTCGGGCGCGCGCTACTCGGGCGCGAGGCGACGCGCTATGTCGCAGCAGGTGCGCTCGTCACCAACATGACGGTGCATTTCAAATGGGGTCGCGAAGCGTCGCTGGCGTGGGTGACCGCGCTCGACAGCGGTAAGCCAGTCGCGAACGCCGACGTGCGCGTGACCGACAGCTGCACCGGCGCGCTGTTCGCACGCGGGACGAGCGACGCGCAGGGGCGCTTCCTCGTCAAGAACGGGCTGCCCGCGCCCGAGACCTATGGCGGCTGCGGCCCCGACGATAGCGCGCACCCGCTGATGGTGTCGGCACGCGCGGGCGACGATTTCAGCTTCACGCTGACCGACTGGGGCAAGGGCATTCGCCCTTACGACTTCGACCTGCCCTATGGCTGGTCCGAGCGCGATAACATCCTCCACACGATCTTCGACCGCAGCCTCGTCAAGCAGGGCGAAACGGTCAACATGAAGCACATCCTGCGCCGACCGATCGGCAGCGGCTTCGCGCTTGCGAGTGGCATGGCGGGAACGCTAAAACTGTCGCACCGCGGCTCGGACACGGTGTTCGACCTGACGCTCGGCATCGGTGCCGACGGCGTCGGCGAGACCACGTGGGCGGTGCCGGCGAGTGCACCGATGGGCGATTACGACTTGAACGTCGAGGTCGGCAGCGGTGACAAGGCGAAGACGATCTACACCGGTCAATCGGTGCAGGTCGACGAGTATAAATTGCCGACGATGCGCGCCGCGATCACCGGGCCCAAGCAAGCGCTGGTGCGTCCCAAGTCGGTGCCGCTTGACCTGTTCGTCGGCTATCTGTCGGGCGGGGGCGCGGCGAACCTGCCAGTCGCGATCCGCACGAGCTTTTCGACCGATTCGGTCAGCCCGCGCAACTGGGACGGCTGGACGTTCGGCGGCGACGCGGTGAAGGAAGGGACGACGCCGCTCGACGGCGACGGCAATGCGGCGACGGTGCCCCTGCCGCTATCGCAGACATTGCCCGTCACGTTGAACGCGAACGGCACTGCGCAAACCAGCCTCGACATCGCCCAATCGATCGACGCAACGACCGCGCTGACCGTCGAGATGGATTACGCCGATGCGAACGGCGAAACGCTGACCGCGAGCCGAACGCTGCTGCTGCGCCCCGCCGCGGTACTGCTGGGTATGAAGACCGACGGCTGGCTGATGCGCGACGATGACTTGCGGCTGAAGTTCGTGACGCTGGGCACCGACGACAAGGCCAAAGGGGACGCACATGTCCGGGTCGACCTTTACACACGCGAAACGATCTCGGCGCGACGGCGCTTGATCGGTGGCTTCTATGCTTTTGATAATCAAGCGAAGATTACCAAGCTTGGCATCGGCTGCTCGGTGACGACCGATGCACGCGGGCTGGCCGACTGTGCGCTCGATCCGGGCGTTTCGGGCGAGGTCATCGCGGTCGCCACGACGACCGATGCCGACGGCAATGTCGCGCGCAGCGTACGCACGGTGTGGCTGGCGGGTGAGGATGAATGGTGGTTCGGCGGCGACAATGGCGACCGCATGGACCTGATCGCCGAGGCGACCGCGTATAAGGGTGGCGAGACCGCACGGCTGCAGGTGCGCATGCCGTTCCGCGACGCGACCGCGCTGGTGACGGTCGAGCGCGAGGGCGTGCTGTCGAGCTTCGTCACCCAATTGTCGGGCAAGGACCCGGTGGTCGAGGTACCGATGCCCGCCGCTTATGCGCCCGACGTTTATGTATCGGTGATGGCGGTGCGCGGACGCATCGGCGGGTGGAGCGTGTGGTGGGCCGATTTGGCACGGCGCTGGAACCTGCCGTTCTTCGCGCGCGAGGGCGGCGCGCCGACCGCGCTCGTCGATCTGGCGAAGCCCAGCTACCGCATCGGCATCGCCAAGCTGACCGTCGGGTGGGAGGGGCACAAGCTCGGCGTTAAAGTCGCGACCGACAAGGCCAAATACGCGGTGCGCGACGTGGCGCAGGTCGACGTCGCGGTGACCGAGCCCGACGGCAGCCCGGCACGATCGGCGGAGATCGCGTTCGCCGCGGTCGACGAGGCGCTGCTGCAACTGTCGCCGAACAAGAGCTGGAAATTGCTCGACGCCATGATGGGCGAACGCACGCTCGACGTGCTTACCGCGACGGGCGCCACGCAGGTCGTAGGCAAACGCCATTATGGCAAGAAAGCGGTCGTGGCGGGTGGCGGCGGCGGCGACGCGAGCGCGGTGACACGCGACGACTTCCGACCGGTGCTGTTGTGGAAAGGACGTGTCGCGCTCGATGCGCAAGGGCGCGCGCGCGTCGCGGTCCCGCTGAGCGACGCACTGTCGTCGTTTCGCATGGTCGCGGTCGCGACCGCGGGCGCCGATCGCTTCGGGACGGGCGAGGTGGCGGTGCGCACCGCGCAGGATCTGCAGATCTTTGCCGCGCTGCCGCCACTGGTGCGCGTTGGCGATTTTTACGGCGCGAGCTTCACGCTGCGCAACGCCAGCGACAAGCCGATGCGCGTGACTGCGAACGTCAACGTCAACCCCGGCATCGCCAACGGTGCGCCGCTGACGGTCGACGTGCCCGCGGGGAGCGCCGTACCGGTGACATGGAACCTGACCGCGCCCGAGGGGCCGGACACGCTCGCCTGGACCGTCGAGGCGCGATCGGACGATGGGCGCGCGATCGACCGTGTCACCGCGTCGCAAGCCGTCGTGCCCGCGGTGCCGATCGAGGTGTGGGCGGCGACGTTAGTGCGCGTCGGCGCGGTGACGACGATCCCGATCGGACCGCCAGGCGGCGCGCTGCCCGGTGCCTATGTCGATGTGAAGCTGTCCGACACGCTCTCGCCGCCGCTCGCGGGGGTGCGCGCCTATATGACGGCCTATCCCTACACGTGTTTCGAGCAACGCTTGAGCCGAGCGGTCGCACTTGGCGATGCAGGGAGCTGGCGCGCGCTGGCGGGGGCGTTGCCGACGTACCAGGACGGCGACGGCCTGATCCGATACTTCCCCGGCGAGGGGCCGGGATCAGAAGCGCTTACCGCCTACGCGCTGACGATGACCGCCGAGGCGGGGTTCGCGCTGCCGGATGCCGCGCGCGCGCGGGCGATCGCGGCGATGCAAGCGGTGATCGAGGGGCGGCTGACGCGCGATGCCAACGGTCCCGTCGATGCCCGGCTGCTCAAGGTCGCGGCACTGGCCGCGCTGGCGCGCAACGGCGCGTCGACGCCGGCATTGCTCGGCGCGATCGACATTGCGCCCGCCGACATGCCGACGGGGGCACTCGCCGACTGGCTGATCGCGATCGACCGCACGCCCGCGCTTCGCAACGCCGCGCAATTGCGCGGCGTCGCGGAGGCGGTGCTGCGTCGGCGGCTGGTGTACGAAGGATCGCGGATCGACCTGACCGACGCCGCCAGCGCGCCGTGGTGGATGATGGTCAGCGACGACGAGATGGTGCTGAAGGCGCTCGGCGCGATCCTGGGACGCCCGGGCTGGAACGGCGAAGCGCCGCGCATGATGGTGGGCGCCGGATTGCGCCAGGCGCGCGGGCGCTGGGATACCACCCCCGCCAACGCCTGGGGCAGCATCGTCGCGCGCCGCTTTGCAAGCCTGTTCCCGGCAAGCGCGGTGACCGGCACGACGAGCGCCACGCTGGGCGCGGTCACACGGACGCAAGGCTGGCCGATGGCATCGTCATCGGGCCCGTTGCGGCTCCCCGCATCGCCCGGTTCGCTTCTGCTCGCACAGGCCGGCGGCGACGCGGGACCGTGGGCGAGCGTATCGCTGAACGCCGCCGTCCCGCTGACGCAACCGATCGCGGCAGGCTATCGGCTGGCCAAGACGACCGCGCTGGTCCAGCAACGGAACAAGGGGCGGCTGACGCGCGGCGATGTCGTCAAGGTGACGATCACCGTCGACGCGAGCGCCGAGCGTAACTGGGTGGTGGTGAACGATCCGATTCCACCGGGCGCGACGATCGTCGGCGACCTGGGAGGGCAATCGTCGATCCTGGGCGCGGCGGCGGGCGGCGGCAGCGGCGTACAGCCCAGCTATGTCGAGCGTGGGCGCGATGCATGGCGCGGCTATTTCGGCTGGGTCCCGCGCGGACGCTTCACCATCGCCTATACGATGCGCCTGAACGGCATCGGACGCTTCAATCTGCCACCGACGCGCGTTGAGGCGATGTATTCGCCCGATATTCGCGCCGCGCTACCCAACCGGGGGGTCGAGGTCGGGTGGTAAGCACGTCGCCCGCAGCCGCTGCAGGCAGAAAAAAGAATGGTTCACGCAAAGCCGCGAAGCCGCGAAGGAAGAACGCCCTACTTCGCGCCTTCGCGGCTTCGCGTCAGATCGTCTTCATTAGACGCTGGCGCGCAGCAGCTGCCGGCATGATGAGCATCCTCGGGGTGGTGCTCTACCTCCTCACTATGCCCCCCCTCCTGCCCTCGCCCGCTGCCGTGACCGCCGCGTGGCGCCCTTCGGAAGCGTGGCTCTATGATCGCAGCGGTGTCCTGCTCGATAGCGAGCGCGTCGCATTCAAGGCGCGGCGGCTCGGCTGGGTGAAGCTGAACGACGTCAGCCCCGCGCTGGTCGCAACGGTGATCGCCGCCGAGGATCGTCGCTTTCGCGCGCATGGCGGCGTCGATTGGCGCGCGCTGGGCGGGGCGCTGCGTGCGCGGCTTGCGGGCGAGCGGTCGCGCGGTGCCTCGACGCTCACGATGCAGGTCGCCGGGTTCCTGTCGCCCGGCCTTGCACGCCCGGGCGCGCGCGGGCCGCTCGACAAAGTGCGCCAGATGCGCGCCGCGTGGGCGCTCGAGGAACGTTGGTCGAAGGACGCGATCCTCGAGGCCTATCTGAACCTCGCCGGCTTTCGCGGCGAGGCGCAAGGGATCGGTGCCGCGTCGCAAGCGCTGTTTGGCAAGCCCCCCGTCACGCTGACCACGACCGACGCCGCGATCCTGGTCGCGCTATTGCCCGATCCAAATGCGCCGATCGACCGCGTTGCCACCCGTGCCTGTCGCGCCGCGCCTGCCGCCTGCACGGCGCTGCGCACCGCGACCGCGACCGCATTGTCGAGCGACCGCGCGCGCGCGCTCGATCCCGGGCTCGCACCACATCTCGCCGCGCGGCTGCTGGATGTACCGGGCAAACGGGTGACGACGACGCTCGATGCCGACGTGCAGCGCATCGCGACCGCCGCGCTCAGCCGGCAGCTGCAGGGGCTGGGACCCGGGCGCGCGCGCGACGGCGCGGTGGTGGTCGTCGATAATGCGAGCGGCGACGTGCTCGCCTATGTCGGCGGCGTCGGGCTCGGCTCGACCGCAC
>JAYTAR010000040.1:0-5476 GCA_043737455.1 Sphingomonadales bacterium
GTCGCCGCGGGCGCGCGCTCGATCGCCCGCCGCGTCCGGTCGATCAGGCAATCGACGACCGCCGCCTGGAACGATGCGGCGATATCGTCGGGCGCGTACAAGCCGCTGTCGCGCGCGCGCAGCACCGCGCTTTTCAGGCCCGCAAACGAGAAATGCGGCTCGGCCGACCCCAGCAACGGGCGCGGCAGTGGCACGGCGTTTGAGTTCCCCCGCGCGGCCGCCGCCTCGACCGCGGGGCCGCCGGGAAAACCCAGCCCCAGCAGCTTGGCGGTCTTGTCGAACGCCTCGCCCGCGGCATCGTCGATCGTGGTCGCCAGGCGGCGATAGCGCCCGACGCCCTGAACGCTCAACAGCTGGCAGTGCCCGCCCGAGACGAGCAGCAGCAGATACGGGAAGTCGAGCTCGGCGTCGCACAGCCGCGCGCTGAGCGCATGCCCTTCGAGGTGGTTGACCGCGATCAGCGGCTTGTTCGCCGCGTGCGCCAGCCCCTTGGCGGTGACGAGCCCCACCATCACGCCGCCGATGAGGCCAGGGCCAGCGGTCGCGGCTATGGCGGTGATATCGGCGAGCGTGACGTTCGCATCGGCAAGCGCGGCCTCGACCAGCGGCATCACCGCCTCGACATGCGCGCGCGCCGCGATCTCGGGCACGACGCCGCCAAACGGGGCATGCGCGCGCTCCTGACCGGCGAGGCGATGCGAGAGGATGCGGCGGTCGCCGGTGACGATCGCGGCGGCGGTTTCGTCGCACGACGATTCGATGCCTAGGATGATAGACGGGGGGATAATTGCTGGAGGGAGGGTGTTGCGCGCCACGCGCGATCCGCTAGCACGGCGCGCGACATGCTCGCCACCTCTCCGCACATACGGCTCGGGACGCGCGGGTCGCCGCTCGCACTCGCGCAGGCGCACATGACGCGTGCGGCACTGTGCGCGGCGCATGGCTGGGGGGAGGACTCGGTCGAGATCGTCGTCATCACGACCGACGGCGACCGCATCCAGGATCGCCCGCTTGCCGAGATCGGCGGCAAGGCCTTGTGGACCAAAACGCTCGACCGCGCGCTGATCGAAGGGCGCACCGACGCCAGCGTCCATTCGATGAAGGATGTCGAGACGCTGCGCCCGCCCGCGATCGCGCTCGTCGCGATGCTCGAACGCGCCGACGTCCGCGACCGGCTGATCGGCGCGAGCGATGTCGGCGCGCTGCCGCACGGCGCGCGGGTCGGAACCGCGAGCCCGCGCCGCGCCGCGCAGCTGCTGCGGCGACGTCCCGACCTGACGATCGTGCCGTTTCGCGGCAATGTGGCAACACGGATGCTGCGCGTCGAACAGGGCGAGGCGCATGCGACCTTGCTCGCTGCCGCTGGGCTCGACCGGCTCGGGCATGCCGATGTCGGCAGCGCGATCGATGTCGAGACGATGCTCCCCGCGGTCGCGCAAGGCGCGGTCGGCATCGAGTGCCGCGTCGACGACGCGGCGACGCGCGCGCTGCTCACGCCGATCAGTCATGCGCGCACCTTCACCTGTGTCGCTGCCGAACGCGGGTTGCTGCTCGCGCTCGGGGGCAGCTGCCACTCGCCGATCGGCGTGCTCGCGGTGCTCGAGGAGGCGCAAATCCACCTCCGCGCAGAGATCTTGAGCGAGGACGGGCGCGCGCACCGCGGTGGTGAGGCGCGCTTCGACCCTGACGACGTGGAAGCGCCAGCGCGGCTCGCGCTTGGGCTCGTCGCCGACGCCCCGCCCGCGCTCGCCGCGCTTTTCAGTTGCGCGTCCTGATCCTGCGGCCCGAGCCGGGCAACGCGGCGACCGCAGCGGCAGTGGCAGCGATGGGGCTCGAGCCGATTGCCTGCCCCTTGTTCGACATCGCCCCCGTCGACTGGACACCGCCCGATACCGAGCGCTTCGACGCGGTGGTGATGACCAGCGCGAATGCGGCGCGCCACGGCGGCGCGGGGCTGGCAAAGCTGGCGCATCTCGAGTGCCTGGCGGTGGGTGAGGCGACCGCCGTAGCCGCGCGCAGGATCGGCTTCGCACACGTTACCGCCGGGAAGGGCGACGCGGCCGCACTCGCGAGCGACCTGCTCCTGTCCAGGACCGGCGAAGGCCGCGTGGTGCCGCGCCTGCTTCACCTGACGGGGGTCGACCATCGACCGCTCGCGCTCGTCGGGACGGTCGCGATCGCAGTTTATGTCGCGCGCGCGCTCGAACTTGCGCTGCCGCCCGCCGACATCGCGCTCGTCCATTCGCCGCGGGCCGGGGCGCGGCTGGCGGCGCTCGCGTCCGACCGGTCGTTGCGGATCGTCGCGATCAGCGCCGCCGCCGCCGCTGCTTGCGGTCCCGGCTGGACACGGATCGTCATCGCCGATGCGCCGAACGAACACGCGATGCTGGCATCGCTGGCGCAAGCGTGCGAAGCGGGCGGCGATGCAGGATAGCACCGCGCCTTATACCGCAACGCCCTCCAGCGGCGCTTCGTCCACCGGCGCGTCCTACGCCGATGCTCGCTACTCCGGCGCGCCTTACCCAGGCGATGCCGACGCGTCGTCGCTGCGCCGCGCGCGCCCTTGGCGCAATGCGTTCCTGATTGCGCTGCTCGCCTTTGTCGGCGGCGCGGCGGTCGTCACCTGGGCTTTGACGCGCTGGGCGCCCGCGCGTGCGCTGATCGAACCCGCGGTCGTGAGCGCGCCTGTCACCGCGCCGGCCCCCGCTTATGCGCTGCCGCCGACCGCGGTCGGCGCCGACCCGACCGCGGTCGCGGTCACCGAATCGCGCGTGACCGGGCTCGAGGCGCGAATCGCACAGATTGACGCGCAGGCGAGCACCGCCGCCGCCAATGCCGCGCGCGCAGAGGGGCTGCTCGTCGCGTTCGCCGCGCGTCGTGCGGTCGATGGCGGGCGGCCGCTCGGCTATATCGAGGGGCAGCTGCGCGATCGCTTCGCCGCGACGCAGCCGCGCGCGGTGGCCGCGATAATCTCGGCGGCGCAGGCACCCGCGACGCTCGACCGATTGCGCCAGCAGTTCGACGCGCTCGCCCCTGACCTTGTCGGCGGCGCGGCGACCGAAACTTGGGGCGACGCCGCGCAGCGCACAATCAGCACCTTGTTCGTCGTGCGCCGCGCCGACGAGGCTTCGCCAGTGCCCGACGCGCGCCTCGCGCGGGCGCGTACCGCGCTCGACGGCGGGCAGGTCGACGTGGCACTTGCGGAGATCGCGCGGCTGCCCGGCGCGGCCAAGGCCGCCGACTGGATGGCAGGCGCGCGTCGCTGGATCGAGGCGCACCGTGCCCTCGACATCGTCGAAGCGGCCGCGCTCGTCGTGCCGCCCCCTGTAACTGGCGCAATGAAGGAGCGACCGTGACGATCGAAGCCGAATGGTGGGACTATGACGACGTCGACGAGCTTGCCGACGCGGTCGCGGGCGATGTCGGGTTCATCATCGATGCCGCGCTCGATGCGCGCGGCGCGGCGTTGATCGCGCTGCCGGGCGGTACCACGCCACTTGCCGCGCTCGATCGCCTCGCCGCGCAGAAGCGGCGGTGGAAGGACGTGACGATTATTCCGACCGACGACCGCATCGTTGAGGTGACGAGCGACCTGTCGAACGTCGCGATGCTTGCCAAGAAATTCCTGCCGCTCGGCGCGCGCGTGGTGCCGCTGACGGGGGGCAAGGCGGCAGATTACGCGATGGCGGGCAAGGCCGCCGATGCGCGGCTACAGGACCTGCCATGGCCGCCCGACCTCGTGTGGCTCGGGGTCGGGGCCGACGGGCATACCGCGTCGATCTTTGCCGGGCCCGACCTCGACGAGGCGCTTAACGGCCCGAAGGAACGCCGCGCGCTGGGCGTCATGCCCGACCCGCTGCCACCCGAGGCCCCGGTCGCGCGTGTCACCTTGTCCAAAGCGGCGATCCTTGCCGCGCGGACGCTGACGATCGTGCTGACGGGCGCCGACAAACGCGCGCTGCTCGAGCGTGCAATCGCGGATGGGCCGTTGTCGAGCGTACCGGTCGGGCGCGTGTTGGCGGAGAGCGATCTGGCGGTGGATGTGCACTGGGCAGAGTGAAATGGCGTGCGCGACGAGGGGATCAACCACCCCGCTCTCGATCGTGCAGCTTGAAGAACGCCATCATCACCGGGTCGCATCAAGAATGACGGCAACGGTTTCCTCGGGCATGTCCCACGCGGGGAAGTGACCGCTCGACTCGAACCAATGCAGCCGCGCGGACGGGAACGCGACCTTGGCCCGCGCCGCCTGCATCGGCAGGCAGAGCCGATCATGCCTGCCCCAGCCGATCACGACGCGGCCAGTGGAAGCTGCGGCGGGTCCCGCCTGCTCTGGGCCACTCGCCAAATCTTCGACGAGCGCATCGAAGGTCCGCGTGGTGCTGAAGCTGGTGAGTTCGGTCGCCACAACTTGCGGATCGAGCGCCCAGGGACGCGCAGACAATTGCGCGAGCAGCGCGGTGCGGGAGACAGCGTTGCGGCTCAGCATCGGCAGGCTGGGCCGGACCGCCCGCAGCAAGCGCCCCGACACGCCGATGGTCGTCTTGAAAAACGTTCGCTCCCAGCCGCGCCAGAACCCACCGGGATCGAGCGCAACCACATTGCCGACGCCGCCCCGCCGGGCGAGCTCGAGAACGACTCGCGCGCCCATCGAACTCCCGACGATATCGATGCCCGCAAGGTCGTTGGCCGCGATGTAGCGTGCGACGCTGCCGACAAGACCATCAAAGGTTCCGCTGTCGTCTTCGGCGGGCGTGGCACCATGACCGGGAAGGTCGATCGCAATCACAGTCCGTTCGGCGCTGAGCGCATCCAAGATGGTGCTCCAGGACTGCCAGCTCCCGCCGAGGCCATGAACGAGTAAGAGCTTGCGGCCCGCGCCGCGGTCGATCTGGTTCATGCACTGTCCTTGTCGTGGGATACGCTCAACGATCGTAATCCGCTCGTGGGGCCAGCCATGGGCGCGGCGGTTCGCGGGTTATTTGGTGGAGGGGTGACTTGTCGCACGAAGCGCGTCGCGGCGAAGCCGCGCCGTCGATCCTCGCGAAGCGAGGTCGGCTGCGCTGGCGCGTGCGCTGTTTTAGCTCTGCTAAAACAACCCGCGCTGCGCTGGAGCGGGCGAAGGGATTCGAACCCTCGACCCCGACCTTGGCAAGGTCGTGCTCTACCCCTGAGCTACGCCCGCTCTGGCGACATCACGGGCGCTGTGCCCGTGGGGTAGGGCGCGGCTGATAGCCGGGGTTGGGCACCCGCGCAATCCCCTTGGCATCGGCCTGCTTTGCCCCACATAAGGGGAAAGAAGAACCGGAGAATCTCGTGGCTACCTTGGGAATCAGTGCCGCCGACCGTGCAGCGATCGAGACGTTTCGCATCGATGTGATCGAACCGTCGATGACGCGGCTCGTCATCCTCGATTTCTGGGCCGAATGGTGCGGCCCCTGCAAGCAGCTGACGCCGATCCTCGAAAAGGTCGCGG
>JAYTAR010000041.1:0-5475 GCA_043737455.1 Sphingomonadales bacterium
CCGACGCCCGCGCCAACCCCGGCTCCAACGCCCGCGCCGACCCCGGCTCCAACACCGGCACCGACGCCCGCGCCGACCCCGGCTCCAACACCTGCACCAACGCCCACGCCAACTCCGGCACCAACACCGACGCCGACGCCCGCGCCGACCCCCGCACCGACACCCGCGCCGACCCCGGCACCAACGCCTGCGCCGACCCCGGCTCCAACACCTGCACCAACACCGACGCCGACGCCTGCGCCGACACCGGCACCGACCCCAGCTCCAACGCCCGCGCCGACGCCTGCGCCGACGCCCGCGCCAACTCCGGCGCCGACCCCGGCACCAACGCCCGCGCCAACCCCGGCACCAACGCCTGCGCCGACGCCTACCGCCACGATCTTTCCCGGCACGACGCGCACCTTCGATGCGGCCGCGGGGACCACGATCCAGTCCTCATCGGAGGCTTCATTCGTGCTCAACAGCCCCGATCGGCTCGCGATCACGCGCAACGCGACCAGCGCGGGCGATGCGACCGGACACATGCATCCGGGTGACCGGACAAAAGCTGCCATTGCCTATGGTTATGGCCTTACCGGCGCAGGCGTCACGATCGGTGTCATCGACACGGGATATAATCTCGTGAACGGGGCATTTTCGCACCGAGAGTTCAGCACGGCGGGCAAGGCGACGGTCATCGCCTCATCTCCCACGCTGGGTAGCGATGCGCACGGCACGCATGTCGCCGGACTTGCAGCCGCTGATCGCAACGGCCTTGGCATGCAGGGACTTGCCTACAACGCCAAAGTGCTCATTAGCATGGTACCAGACGCAGGGATTGGGCTTGCCCGGGCCTTTGCCGACTTCAACACCGGCGGCGCACTCGTCTCGAACAACTCCTGGGGGTATGGGGCCGACAACACGCCAGGTCAGTCACCGTGGAACCCCATCAGGAATCCAGGCTTGGTCGAGACGATGTCGAAGGATGTGATCGCATATCGCGACCGCGCCGGCATCACCTCGGCGCAGGCGATGGCCAACATTTACACCGGTGACGCCGCAGGATGGACGCAAGCCGTTGCCAACATGCAGGCGTTCCAGGCGCGCGGCGGCGTAATCGTGTGGTCAAACTCCAATTTCGGCGCGAACGATATCGCGGCGGGTCGGACTGGACTGACCGATTCCGAGACGACGTCTGCGCTGCCATTGCTGTTTCCGCAACTTCGCGGCGGCTGGATCGTCGCGACCAACGCGACCTCGATCGGGCTCGCCGTTCAGACTTCGGGCCAGGCCGATGTGACCGCCGGCACGAAAAAAGAAGGTAATATCTGGCTGAATTCGAACGGATGCGGGGCCGCTGCTGCGTTCTGCCTGTCGATGGACGGCACATCGATGTGGTCGGGCTCGAATGGGGGCGTGGCCACGTACGAATCGCAGACCGGGACGTCACAGGCCGGGCCGCAGATCGCTGGACTGGTCGCTCTGCTGCGTGAGGCTTTCCCCGCCGCCAGCGCGGCTGATCTCGCCGCCCGTTTGCTGTTCACTGCCGACAACAGCTTCTTCATCAATGGTACCGTCTCTAACAAGACGATGGCCACTTACACTAACGCCAATGGCACGATCAGCCATACTGTCAGCGACATCTGGGGCCATGGCTTTGCCGACATGCAAAACGCACTAGCTCCCGTCGGCACGGCGCGCAGCAAGACCGCGTCGGGCCAGTCGATCGAGCTGTCTCAAATCGCGGGCACGCAGGTACAACTCGCACGTGCGTTCGGCGGGGGCAACGCGATCGCCGACGCGACCTACCTCTACAACGACATGCTCGACGGCATTTTCATGGCGCGTGTCGGCGGTTCGGTATCGAGCATCGCCGACACGTCGATGTACGAGGCGGTGAACGCACAGATGCTGTCGCGTGACATGGTGACCGCATCGACCGGCAGCGGCCTGACCTTCACCATGGCGCAGTCGTTCGGCACGGCGGGTGCGGCGAACCGCTACCGCCCCGACATGGCGTTTTCGATCCGGCAGACGGTCGGTCGCGACGCTTCGGTCGCGGCCGGCTTTGGCTTCTCGCCCGATACGGCGTTGGGCTTCTCGCCACGTCACGCGGGGATACGGAACGCCTCGCTCACCGACGCCACGATGGGCATTCCCTATCTTGGCTTCGGCAATCGCGGGCAGAGCTGGGCGGCGACGAGCAGCCGCATCGGCACGCTCGGCATCACGGTGGCGGCGTTTGCCAGCACCGGCGTGCAGACCGTGCAGGACCGGCCGCGCTACGCAGCCCCGCTGGCATTCGGTCGCGGACCGGAGTTTGGAAACGGCGGGGCAACGAGCGGCGCGGTTGCCGACCTGATGTGGAACGGGCTGAAATTTGCCAAGCTGAACCTCAGCCTCGGGCAGGTGCGCGAAAGCGGTTCGTTGCTAGGCTCGGTCGCAACCGGCACTTTGTTGCGGCAGGGGGCGGATACACGCTTCGTGCGCGTCGGCTTCCAGATACCACTTGGCGGCAAGTTCGGGCTGCAGGGCAATTATGCCACGGCCAGTTCCAGCGTGCGTGGCGCGGGGCTCGGCCTGCTGTCGAGCGTTTCCGGGTTGCGGACCGAAGCGATGTCGATGACGCTTACCGGCGATGACCTGATCGGGCGCAGTTCACGCCTGTCGCTCGGGATCGCCCAGCCGTTGCGGATCGCGAGCGGGCGCGGAACGCTCAACCTTCCGCAGCAGTTGATCATCGATGCGCCGGGGTCTTATCGCTACGGCTATGCAACCGATGCGATCGGGCTTGCGCCAACCGGCCGTGAACTCGACTATACGGTGGAATACAGCCAGCGGCTGGGCTCGCAATTGAGCTGGGGCGTCGCCGGACGCATCATCAGCCAGCCGGGTCATGTCGCCAATGCCCCGGTCGCGGCGCAGGCGCTCGTCTCGATGAAGTTTGCGATGTGATCATTGCGGCCGCACTTGCCGCAGCAGCTGTTTTGCCAGCTGCCGCGGTGGGTACGTCGCGCTGTCGTGCGCCAACGACGGTGACGCTGTCGCAACGTGATCAGGTCGAAGTCGATGTCGGCTTTGCCTGTGCACCAGGCGAGCGCGCGACGATCGCCTGGCACCAGGGGAACCGCTGTGCCGTGCTTACCGCCGCTTACGTTCGAGGGAGTATGCTCGTCGATCGCGACGGCAGCCGCGTTTTCAGGTTGATCGACCGCGACGAACGCGCCAACGATCTGTCTTATCGCGATGGGCGTCTCGAGATCCGGCGACACGGGCAGCTGGTTGCCAGCGCGGAACTCAAGCGCGGTCGTTGTCGATAGGATAAGGACGCGCGGGTTGTTGGACCTTAAATGCTATCTTTACCCCGGTTGGGACCCGCAGCTTCGTCCCGCAACGGCGCGGCGCGACTGGATGGACGCAGCACCCGAGTCGTTCGCCTATCGCTGCCTGCCGCTTGCCATCGCTAACGCGCATGGTTGGGAAGCCCTGACACACTGCGGCTTTTCCGCACGCTGGAATGGCGGCCCGGGCGCCGCTGACGTCGAGATCGTGCTCGACGAAGGCGCCGATCCCGCGACCGCGCCGATCGCGCTGTTCGGCCTGGGTACGGTCACCTTTCATCTTGCCGGGCTCTTTCGCACGCCGCCGGGCTGGAATCTGTGGGTGGGCGGTCCGCCGAACACCGCCCGCGACGGCATCGTACCGCTGAACGGACTGATCGAGACCGACTGGTCGCCGTACAGTTTCACGATGAACTGGAAGCTCACGCGGCCCGAGCAGTGGGTTCGCTTCGAAGCCGGCGAGCCCTATTGCCATCTGTTCCCGGTCGAGCGCGCGGTCATGGAGCAGGTCGAGCCACGCTTCCTGCCGATCACCGACGACCTTGAACTCAAGGGGCAGTTCGAATCGTGGAGTGCCAGCCGCGATGCGTTCCATGTTCGCATGCGCGATCATCCGCCCGAGCGGCCATCGGACAAGTGGCAGAAGCTCTATTACCGCGGTGTCGATCCCTCCGGAGCATCGCGCGTCGACGACCACCAGAGCAAGCTAGCAGTCCGGGCCTTCGCCAACGCGCCCGCACCGGTTCGCACGATCCGGCCTGCGCCCTCGCGCCAATCGTCCGCGCCACCCTCGGCCTGCCCCGCCGCGGGTCAGGCGCGCGACCGCGCACTCGCCAAGCGCGACTGGCTACTCGCTACGACCGAGCGGCTGCGCGCGCTGTCACCCGAAACCTCGGCGCTCTATTCGTATAGCGAGATCGACCCAGACGAATTCCTCGCACGGCATTACGCTTCGAATCGGCCTGCGCTGCTGCAAGGCAAAATCGACGACTGGCCTGCGCTCGCAAGATGGACGCCCGCTTATCTGCGCGATGCAATCGGCGATGCCGAAGTCGAATTTCAGGGGGAGCGTGGCGGCAATGCGCGCTTCGAACTCGACAAGGACGCGCACAAGCGCGTGTTGCCGTTTGGCGCATACATGGACGTGATCGAGAGGGGAAACGCGGGCAACGACGCGTATATCACGGCGTATAATTCAGGCCGGAACGCTGCCGCATTCGCGCCGATCATGAAGGATATCGGCACGATAGACGGTATCCTGACGCCGGGGGATGCGTCGACGAAAGGTATGCTTTGGATCGGGCCGGACGGTACGTTCACGCCACTGCACCACGATCTGACGAACAATCTGCTTGTCCAGGTCGTCGGGCGCAAACGGGTGGTGCTCGTATCGCCCAACTTCACACCACATCTTTACAACGATACCTATGTCTTTAGTCGCATTGGTGATTTGGAAGCAGGGCCAGAGGCGCTCGCTGCGTTCCCCGACGTTGCCGAGGTGCGGACCTATATCGTTGACCTGAACCCAGGCGACGCATTGTTTCTACCGATCGGCTGGTGGCATCAAGTGCGGTCGTCGGATTTCAGTGTGTCGATCACAAACACCAATTTCGTCTGGCCGAACGATTTTCATTCCAGCTTCCCGGATTGACCGATACTGGCGCGCAAAGGAACTGACGATGATCGATCTCTATACTGCCGCGACGCCGAACGGTTGGAAAGTGTCGATCACGCTCGAGGAGCTCGGGGTTCCTTACACGCTTCATAAGCTCGACTTTGCGCGGGCCGAGCAAAAAACTCCCGAGTTTTTGAAGATCAATCCGAACGGTCGCATTCCCGCGATCGTCGATGACGGGTTCGCCGTGTTCGAATCGGGTGCAATCATGATCTATCTTGCTGAGAGGGAGGGGAATCTTCTACCAGGCGATGCGCACGGTCGCAGTCGCGTTCTCCAGTGGTTGATGTTCCAGATGGGCGGCGTCGGCCCGATGATGGGGCAAGCGAACGTCTTCTATCGCTACTTCCCCGAAAAGATTCCGGCCGTGATCGAGCGCTATCACCGAGAATGCCGCCGGTTGTTCGAAGTGCTCGATGGGCAGCTCGCCGACAACGAATATCTCGCGGGCGATTATTCGATCGCGGATATCGCGAATTG
>JAYTAR010000042.1:0-5470 GCA_043737455.1 Sphingomonadales bacterium
AGGGTCGCCAAGCCGAAGCGACCGAAAGCAAAGGTCAAGGCGTCCGATGCGGCTGCAATCGAACCGGTGCGGTCGGCTTCGTTCGGCCAGCAGCGTCTGACGGTCGCGCGGGTCGGATGGCGCGCGATCTCGGCTCGGTCGACAGTGCCGTCATTGCCGATCGGCAAGCGCAGCAGATAAGACCGGACCGCCGACCCATTGAGGTGAGACGGTGTCCTTGCCAATTCGAGCCGGACCGCATGCCAATTCATTCGGATCAAATGCGCCTCGCGCGCAGATCGCAGAATACGGGGTCTTACGGATGGCGTGGCAACGGCGGGCACGCGACTTAGCGTTGCGAGGCGCTGTGCGTCGCAACGATGGGACTCTGACATGAGCGCAACCAATTCGCCTTTAGACACGCAGATTATCGAGCAGGACTGGAGCGCCGACCTGGTTACGCGTGACGGCTTTGCGTTCCACGTCCGGCCTGCGGCCCCCGACGATCAAAGCGCGCTCGCCGAGTTCTTCACGCACGTCACGCCCGAGGACATGCGCTTCCGCTTCATGACCGCGATCAAGACGGTCGATCGCGCGCGGCTCGTCGCGATGACGCAGGTCGACCATCTGCGCACCGAGAACTTTCTTGCCTTTGCTAACGACCGCACGACGATCATTGCGACCGCCATGCTGGCGGGGGACGAGAAGCTCGAACGCGCCGAGGTCGCGATTGCCATCCGCGCCGATTACAAGCACCGCGGCGTCAGCTGGACATTGCTCGAGCACGTCGGACGGTTCGCAAAGGCGAAGGGCTTCGTGTCGATCGAGTCGGTCGAGAGCCGCGACAACCACGCCGCGATCGAGCTCGAACGCGAGATGGGCTTCGTCGCATTACCCTGTCCCGGCGACGCGACCGTCGTCATCGTGCGCGCGACGCTCAATGAGTCGCGGTCGTCGGCGATTCACACCGCGTGAAGCGACGTCGCATGCTCGTTGGAGCCGGCGCGCTTGTCGTCGCCGGTGCGGGTGGCGCCGCGATCAGCTTCGCGCGAATGGGGTCGCTCGACGACTATGCACGCTCGCTCTCGGCGACGCGGGTTGCATTGGCCAGGCACCCTACGCTTCGCGATGTCATCCGATACGCCACATTGGCGGCGAGCGGGCACAATACACAGCCTTGGCGCTTCAGCGGAGACGGCGGCACCGTTACCATTCGACCCGACCTGACACGACGGACACCCGTGGTCGATCCCGACGACCACCACCTCTACGCGAGTCTCGGCTGCGCCGCAGAGAACCTGAAGATCGCGGCAGCGGGCAGCATCGGCATGGCCGAGCCGCGCTTCGATGCGGCGGGTGACGGTGCCGTGGTCATATCGTTCGACGACCGACGCAGTCGGCCGTCGCCCTTGCTCGATGCGATACTAAAGCGGCAGTCGACACGCTCGTTATACGACGCGGCACCGATCGACGCGGCGACCCTGCGCACGCTAGCCGCCGCAGCCGCTTCCGACGGTGTCGATACCGTCCTCGTGACCGATCGCCGACGCATCGGTTCGATCCGCGACCTCGTTGTCGCGGGAAACAGCGCACAGCTTGCGGATCCAGCATTCGTGGCCGAGCTGAAGAGCTGGCTACGCTTCAACCCGCGTGCGGCGCTCGCCACGCGCGACGGGCTGTTCAGCGGCGCATCGGGCAACACGGCCATACCCGATTGGATCGCCTCGGCGCTGTTCGAGCAGGTCTTCACCGCCGACGCCGAAAACGCGAAATACGCCGCGCATATCGCATCGTCATCGGGAATTGCGGTGTTCGTCAGCGAACGCGTCGACCGCGATCACTGGGTTCGGGCGGGTCGCGCCGCTCAGCGCTTCTCGCTCCAAGCTACCGCGCTCGGGCTAAAGACCGCTTATATCAACCAGGCGGTCGAAGTGCCCGCATTGCGACCCCAGCTGGCGGCGCTGGTCGGGTTGCCGGGTCGTCGACCCGATATCGTTATGCGCTTCGGCCGCGCGCCATCAATGCCCTATTCGCCGCGCCGTCCGGTCGAGGCCGTGCTCGCGTGACCGCCGTCGTCGCGACCGGGCTAACGGCGGGAGAGGCACGGCAGCGGCTCGAGACCGACGGGCCGAACGAACTACCACAAGCTGAAAAACGCTCACCGCTCAAGATCGCCATCGGCGTGCTGCGCGAGCCGATGCTCGCGTTGCTGCTTGTCGGCGGGAGCCTGTATCTCGTGCTCGGCAATTTGGGCGAAGCACTGATCCTGCTCGGCTTCGCGATGTTCTCGGTCGTGGTGACGATCGTGCAGGAGACGCGCACCGAGGGCGTGCTCGACGCGCTGCGTGACTTGTCGGCCCCGCGCGCGCTCGTCGTGCGCGACGGCACGCGTGTGCGCATCGCCGGACGTGAGGTCGTACGCGACGACGTCGTCATCCTCGAGCAAGGCGACCGCATCCCGGCCGACGCGACGCTGCTCGACGCGCAGGACCTCGAGGTCGACGAGTCGCTGCTGACTGGCGAGTCGATGCCGGTCGGCAAGAGCTTCGACGCGACTGACGACGCCGCGAAGACGGTCTATTCGGGTTCGCTCGTCACGCGTGGCTCGGGCACCGCGCGGGCGACGGCGATCGCGAGCGCGACCGAGATCGGCAAGATCGGGCAGTCGATCGCAAAACTTGAAGTCGAACCACCGCGCCTGCGTGCCGAGACTGCGCGCATCGTACGCTGGTGCGCGATCGGCGGCGGCGCGGTCGCGGTGCTTGTCGTGCTGCTCTACGGCCTCACGCGTGGTGGCTGGGTCGACGCGCTGCTCGCCGGGATCGCGATCGGCATGTCGATGCTGCCCGAGGAGTTTCCCGTCGTCCTGACGATTTTCCTCGCCATGGGTGCATGGCGGATCGGACAGGCCGGCGTCCTCACGCGTCGTGCCGCCGCGATTGAAACACTTGGTTCAGCAACAATTTTGTGCACCGACAAGACCGGCACGCTGACCGAAAACCGCATGGCCGTCGCGCAGGTCTGGCTACCTTCAGGCGAGATGCTTCAACTCGATCCCGCGACGCCGGCGAGGAGCGAGGTCGTCGCGGTGCTCGAAGCTGCCCTGCTTGCAAGCGCGGCCGACCCGGTTGATCCCATGGAGATTGCGATCGATGCGGCGGCCGCAGCGCTACCCCCTCAGCGGCGCGCTGAGATCGACTCCTGGACGCTTGCGCACGCCTACGGCCTGCAGCCCGATCTGCTCGCGATGTCGAACGTCTGGCAGCGCGGCGACGCCGACTATCTGATCACAGCGAAGGGCGCACCCGAAGCGATCGCCAGCCTCTGTGCGCTCGAGGATAAGGCGCTCGCAGACATGTCGGCGGCGGTCGAGCAACTCGCGAACGACGGCATCCGCGTGCTCGGCGTGGCGACCGCGACCACGAACGACACCACTTGGCCCGCGACGCAGACCGCCTTTCACTACGCCTTTGTCGGGCTGATCGGACTTGCCGATCCCCTGCGGCCAAGCGCACGCGGCGCGGTCGCCGAGTGTCGCGCCGCGGGCATCCGCGTCGTGATGATCACCGGCGACCACGGCGCGACCGCGCAAGCGATCGCGCTCGATGCGGGGATCGAAGCGGGCGACGTGCTAACCGGGCCCGACCTCGCCGCGCTCGACGACGTCACGCTGACGCAACGCCTTCCCGGCACCAGCGTCTTCGCGCGTATTACCCCCGACCAGAAGCTGCGCATCGTCGAAGCGTATAAAGCGGCGGGGCACGTCGTCGCGATGACCGGCGACGGCGTCAACGACGCGCCTTCGCTGAAGGCCGCACATATCGGCATCGCGATGGGCAAGCGCGGCACCGACGTCGCGCGCGAGGCCGCCGCGATCGTGCTCCTCGACGACGACTTTGGCTCGATTGCCAAGGCGATCGGTCTGGGCCGACGCATCTACGACAATATCCGCAAGGCCATGGCATTCATCTTCGCGGTGCATGTCCCAATCGCGGGGCTCGCGCTGCTGCCACTGATCTTTGGGCTGCCGATCCTGCTCGGACCCGTTCACATCGCGCTGATTGAAATGATCATCGACCCCGTTTGCGCGCTGGTGTTCGAGGCCGAGCGCGAAGAGGCCGATGTCATGCAGCGCCCACCGCGCGACCCGAACGAGCAACTGTTTTCGCTCCCGATGATCGTCGGCAGCCTAACGCAGGGCTTACTGGCGTTCGGCCTGCTCGCCGCGATCTTTTTCATCGAGAACGCGGGCGAACGTCCCGACGACGAGGTCCGTGCGCTCGTCTTCTTCGCGCTAATCGCGTCAATCGTCGCGCTGATCCTCGTCAACCGCTCGGCGACGGCGTCGCTCGCGCAAGCCTTCACGCGCCGCAACGTCGCGCTTCGCTACGTTTTCGCCGTCGTGCTGGCAGTTGGGCTAGTCATCCAGTTCGTTCCAGCCGTCGGTGGCCTGCTCAAGTTCGGCTCGCTTGGCTGGTTCGACTTGCCAATCGTGCTCGGCACCGGCGTCGTGCTGTTCCTTACACTGGAGATCGTCAAGCGCTTCACCAATTTTGGCGCGAAGCCGACCGTCGCGACACCGGCTGCACCCTGATGGTTACGCCACCCCTCCAAAAGCCGAGACTTGCCGACGAGGACCATCTCCGGCTGCATGAGCTGCGCGCGCGGCGTACCGCCGACCGCCAGCAGCCGCCGCTGCCGACCGTCGTCGAGTTGACCATCGGGCAGCGCATTGCCGACCAGGTCGCGGCGACGATGGGCTCCTGGCCATTCATTATCATCCAGTCGACCGTGCTCGTCATCTGGATCGGCTTGAACGTCACTGCGTATATCGCGCGTTGGGACCCGTATCCGTTCATCCTGCTCAACCTCGCGCTGTCGTTCCAGGCGGCCTACGCAGCCCCCGTCATCATGATGAGTCAGAACCGCCAACAAGACGTCGATCGGCGCGAGGCTGCGAACGATTACCGGATCAATGTGAAGGCCGAGCTCGAGATCGAGCTGCTTCACGACAAGATCGATGCTTTGCGCGAGCAGGAAGTTCTTGCGCTGACGAAGGCCGTGCAGACGCTCACCGACCTGCTCAAGGCGCGCGGCGAGCCGCGAGCGTGAAGCCGAAGCTGCTGACGGCGTTCAAGGGCGATACGCGCCCGCGATTTTCCTTCCGCTGGCGCACGTTTAGAGCAGCCCGTGGTCCTTAACTGATCCGAAAAGGTCGTGGACGGCCGCCGCATCGATGTGCTGGGGCGCGCCAATTTAAACGAGATGCACAAGCTCACCAAGTCGCCGAGATGTATTGCGTCTCGAGAAACTCCATCAGCCCTTCGTGCGCGCCTTCGCGACCCAGCCCCGATTGTTTGACGCCGCCAAACGGTGCGGCTGGATCGGAGACCAGCCCGCGATTGAGCCCGATCATGCCGAAGTCGAGCCGTTCGGAGACACGCAGTCCGCGCCGCAGGTCTGCGGTGAAGAGATAGGCAGCGAGGCCATA
>JAYTAR010000043.1:0-5468 GCA_043737455.1 Sphingomonadales bacterium
GGGGAGGAGGCTCGCCGCGGCGTCATGGTCCACGCGCGGCCGCACCAGATGCGGCGCAACGATCCCGACGAAGCCGATCGCGCCGGCAATCGCAACCGCCGCGCCGGTCGCCAGCCCGGCACCGACGACGACCGCCAGCCGCTGTCGACGCAGGTCGAGCCCGATCCCTGCCGCTGCCTCGTCACCCAGAGTCAGCGCCGACAGACCACGGCGATGGTGCCACAAGACCAGCAGCCCGGCCGCGAGGAATGGTGCCGCGAGCCCAAGATCATCGAAGCTGCGATTGGCGACCGACCCCATCGTCCAATTGACCATATCGGCAAGCGTGAACGGATTGGGCGCAAGGTTCATCAGCAAGGCCATCAACGCACCCGCAAAGCTCGACACGCCGATACCCGTCAGGATCAGCGTCAGCGACGTCGCCGACCGCGTCGCGGCAAGCGCGATCAGCGCGGTCGCCAATAGCGCGCCGAGCACTGCCGCGACCGGGAGCACCCATGGCGCGAATTCGGCAACGCCGAAGTAGAGCGTGACCGTCGCGAACAGGACCGACGTCGCCGACACGCCAAGCACGCCGGGTTCGGCGAGCGGATTGCGAAGCAGGCCCTGCAGCGCGGCGCCGCTTGCACCCAGGGCACAGCCGACGACGAACGCGGCGATCGCGCGTGGCAGGCGGATACTCCAGACGACGACCATGTCACCGGGCGTTCCGAATCCCAGCAGCGCCGCCACCATGCGGTCCAGCGGCAAGGCGACCGACCCGAGCAGGCACGCCGCCACGATCGCGACCGCCGCTGCGATGCCCAACCCCAGCGATAGCGCGGCCGCACGACTCATCATGGGCATTTCATGACGCGCGTGCCTGGGCAAGCGCCTCGACCGCGTCGAGCACGAACCAGCCGCCGCAAGCCGTCAACGCGCCGTCGATGTCAACGACGCGGCGATCGCGCAATTGCGCCTGCGCCACCGGATGCCGCGCCGCACTCCACGCATCGGGGCGCTGGTGCCGCGTGAACGAAGCGGCGGCGACCATATCGGGATGTCGATAGGCGAGGCGTTCGAGCGGCAGCGGCTGCCAGCCGGCACGCGTCGCAAAGTTGCGATACCCTGCCAGCCCCAGCATCGCGTCGATCAGCCCACCCGCGCCCGTCGTCACGCCCCCAGGCGTCATGTAGAGCGCGCTCGACGTTCCCGGTGCGCGCGGCAGCACCGCCAGCCGCCTCGCGATCTGCGCATCGAGCGCCGCGCCGCGCGCGCCTTCGCCAAGCCGGTCGGCGGTCGTTTGCAAGGTCGCGCGAACCCCCGCGATATCACTGGCCGAGCCGAGCTGGAGCACCGGCACGCCGGCGCGCGCGAACAGGGCCGCCGCGCCCACCCCGCCGCCGTATGAGCGGACGACGAGGTCGGGTCGTAGCACCAGCACATCCTCGGCTCGCGCCGCGACTTGGGGCACCCCCGCCGCCGCGGCGCGCATGTACGAGAACGGCTTGCGCGCGTCGCGCGACACCGCGACGATGCGATCGCGCGCCACCAGCCGCAGCACATATTGGTCGGCGCAATAATCGAGGCTGACGATGCGCAGGGCCCGCGGCGGCGGCGCAGGTGGTGGCGCGCTACTACAAGCGGCAAGCGCGGCCACGAACACGAGGATGAAGTGCCGCCGCATCAAAGGCGCAGCCGCACGCCGACATAGGCCGCGCGACGCGGTGTGCCATAGCGCAGCACCGTCTCGTACACCTCGTCGAACAGATTCTCGACACGCCCATAAAGCTCCAGGTTCGGCGTCACCGGCACTGCCGCACGCAGGTCGACGAGCGCATGGCTGGCGAGCGTGTTCGTGTTCGCCGCATTGTCAAAACTGTTGCCGGCATGCGCGATCGTCGCCCCGACCGACCAGCCCGCGCGCGCGCGCCAGTCGATGATCGCGCTGACAGTCTGCATGGGTCGCCGCGCAAGCCTGCGCCCACTGACTCGGTCGGTCGCATCGATCAGGCTCGCCTGTCCGGCCACGCGCAACCCCTCGACCGGGCGTAGCGTCAGCATGGCCTCGATCCCTTCGGCGCGTGTCAGCCGCGTGTTGCCGTACGTCCCCGACGGTCGCCCGACGCAGATCGGCGCGGTGTTCTGAAAGCATGAGACGAAATCGATCTGGTTTGTCGTATCGCGGTGGAAATAGGTCAGGCCCGCCTCGATGCGTCGATCGAGGAGCGATTGCACGATGCCGGCATCCCAGCTTTTCGCCCGTTCGGGCACCAGCCGCGTGTTGCCGAATGCGCTGAACAGCTGGAACAGCGACGGTGCCTTGAACCCCTCGCCGTAGCTTGCGCGCAGCCGCGTCCGCCCATCATTCGGGCTGAACACGCCCGACGCGGCGGCCGTCGTCGCCCCACCAAAGCTGCTGTGATCGTCGTGGCGAACACCCGCCGTCAGCGCGAGCCCGGCGACGGGCTTCACCGTCGCCTCGGCATACACGCTGCTCAGCCGCGCACGCGCTCGCGATGGGGTGCCACCCGAACTCGTGCTGACGAAGCTCGACCGCTCGGTCTCCGCGCCAAACGTCGCGCCCAGCCGCTCGCCCAGCTCGAGCACACCCTGATATTCAAAGCGTTCGTTTCGCCCCTGCGTCGCGAACGTCACCTGCGGTGTGCTGCCCGGATCGACATTGCGCCGGTCGATGCGCGTCGTCGCAAACGCGAAGCGGTTTTTCAACCGACCCTCGAACAGCGCGACGTTCAGCCCGCCATAGCCGACGAACTCCTTGGTGAAGGCGATTTCGCGCGTGTCGGCGAGTGAAAAAACGGGGGCAGGAAAGCCGTCGATCGCCGTCCGCCCGTCCGAATAGAAGGCGCGCAGATCGACCGATACGGCATCGGACAGGTCGACCACCGCTTTGCCGTTCGCGCCGAAATTGCGATAGCCGTCGCGCTCGCGACCGCCACGCGCTTCGCTGAACACCGAGATGCCGTCGGTATCGAACCAGCCCGCGCCGACGCTGAGCGCTGCGGGCCCGACGCGCGCCGACACGTTCGCGACCGCCTGGCGCGTGTCGCGCGATCCATATTCGATCCGTGCATTCACCTGCAGCGCCTCGGTCGGTTGCGCGGTCAGCAGGTTGATGACGCCGCCAATCGCCTGGCTGCCCCAGATCACCGACTGCGACCCGCGCAGGACCTCGATCCGCTCAAGATTGCCGACGAGCAACGTTCCGAAATTATAGCCACCCCCTGGTGCGGACGGATCGTTGAGCTTCACCCCGTCGATCAGCACGACGGTCTGGTCGGACTCGGCGCCGCGGATGTTGACGCCCGTGGTCGTGCCGACCCCGCCGTTACGGCTGAAGGTCAGCCCGGGGACGGTACGCAGCAGGTCGACCACCGCCTGCGACTGGCGCGCGGCGATCTGCGCCTTGTCGATGACGGTGATCGACTGGCCGACATCGGCCAACGCCTGCGCGCGGCGATTGGCGGTCACGACGATCTCGGCATTGGGATCGGTCGCGCGGGTCTGTGCGGCCAGCAGGGTTGGGTAGCCGAGCGCGATGCCAAGCACCACGGGCGACACAGTGTGTAGTAATCGCATGGAAACGTCCTCGATCGCCCACTGCGCGTCACACGCACCGGGCCATGAACGACAAGGGTCCGCCGGAACTCGACGTGACGTAGACCCGCCTTGTCGTTACGAAAGGAGCACGCTCCTCTTACCCGTGGGCTGGACCCGGCCCGGCAAGAACGACGCGATGGCAGGTCTCCTGGCTCGCCGATCGTCGCCTCGGGCCGTCTTCCCGGGCTGACGCCCAGTGACTTAAATGGCCTTCGACTCCCGGCTTACAGTTGCGGGCACAGCGCCGGCGTCACACCGGCTTCCCTCTTCGCCACCCCTTGCGGGACGGAACCATCTGTCGCTGCCGATCCGCCAAACCTGTTGCCAAGTCAATCCGCCGCCGTGGCACTTATCGGGGATTCCTTCGCGGCCAAGGGCAAGCTATGGGGCGCGCGATGGAGACGAGTGCATGAACGAGCTGATCCTGTCCGCCGATCCGACGTCGATGTCGCCGGTCGCACTGTTTCTGCAGGCCGATCTGGTCGTGAAGGGTGTCATGATCTTGTTGTTGCTCGCCAGTGTCTGGACCTGGGCGATCATCATCGGCAGCCGCCTGCGCATCGGGCGCGCGGCCAGTCAGTCCGACGTGTTCGAACGCGCGTTCTGGAAGGCCGAAGACGTCGACGGCTTTGCCCGCGACCACCGCGACGACGACCTGCCCAGCGCGCGCGTCTTTTCGGCCGGGTTCGCCGAATGGCGGCAATCGACGAAGGGCCGCGCCAAGATCGACCGCGAGGGGACGCGCGCGCGACTATCGAGCGCGCTTGCCGCGACCGTGGCCGCCGAAATCGACAAGCTCGCCGACCGGTTGAACATCCTCGCCACCGTCGGTGCGGTCGCGCCCTTTGTCGGCTTGTTCGGCACCGTCTGGGGCATCATGCGCAGCTTCACCAGCATCGCACAGGCGCAGAATACCTCGCTGGCCGTCGTGGCTCCCGGCATTGCCGAGGCGCTGTTCGCAACGGCATTGGGGCTGTTCGCGGCGATCCCGGCGGTTATCGCGTATAATCGACTGTCGCACCGGCTGAACCGGCTCGAGGCGCGGCTGGGGCGGTTCGCCGATGGCTTCCACGCGACGCTGTCGCGTGAACTGGACGCGCTGTGACGCCGCTCCCCTCGCAACGCACACGCCGCCTGCGCGCGCCGATGGCCGACATCAACGTGACGCCGATGGTCGACGTGATGCTCGAGCTGCTCATCATTTTCATGGTCACCGCGCCGCTGCTGACCGCCGGCGTACCGATCAATCTGCCCGATGCGCGCGCAAAGCCGCTCGATCAGGATGCCAAGCCCGTTCAACTGTCGATCGATGCCGAGGGGCGCATTTTCCTCGACGAGACCGAGGTCGCGCCAGCCGCGCTACCCGATGCGCTGACGCGGATCGCGGCGCGCGGGTCGGGCAAGGACGGCCCGCAAGTCTTCCTGCGCGCCGACCGCAGCCTCGACTATGGCCGGGTGATGCGCGTGATGGGTGAGCTCAGCCGCGCCGGGCTGACCCGCATCGCGATGGTGAACAATCCCGATGGAGCGCGCTGAACGCATCGGCCTGGGCGTCGCGGTCGTCGGCCATGCCGCGCTGTTCGGGGCGCTAACGCTGGGCCTCGTCGCTGCGCCCAAGCCGATCGTCGTGCCGACGGTGCCGGTCGATATCCAGTTCGTCGACGAAGTGGGACTGGCGGATCAGGTGCCCAACCCTTCGGCCCAGGAACCGGCCCCGAGCGTCGCGCCCGAAGTCGGACCGTCGTCCGAGCCTGCGCCGTCCGAGCCAGCGCCGCCCGAACCTCCGCCACCTGAGGCTGCCAAACCAGCGCCGGTCCCACCCGTCCCGGCGCCAAAGCCCTCGCCTGCGCTGCCAAAGCCAGTGCCGA
>JAYTAR010000044.1:0-5449 GCA_043737455.1 Sphingomonadales bacterium
TTTTGCGGGCACCAAGCGGATATCGGCGCTGTGCGGCACCGACGTGCCCCCGTGGATGGCGCGGCTGTTCGAGGGGCTCGACGATCTGCCCGCCGCGCGCCAACTCGTGGCGGCGACGGTCGCGGCCGAACTCTGCCGACGGCTTTATGCGGGCGGCACGCGGCATTTTCATTTCTACACGCTCAATCGCGCCGAATTGAGCTACGCGATCTGTCATCTGTTGGGCGTGCGCCCCGTCGACGGCGCCGCGCAACGCGCCGACGAAACCGCGCAGCGGGCGGCGGCATGAACGCGCGCGACGCCCTGCTCGACGCCGCAGCCGGGCGCATCCTGCTGACCGACGGCGCCTTCGGAACCGAAATCCAGAATTGGCAGCTCAGCGAAGCCGATTATATGGGCGACCTCGGCCTGGCCAAGGACGCGAAGGGCAACAACGACATCCTCGCGCTCACCAAGCCCGAGGTGCTGCGCTCGATCACTCGGGCGTATCTCGACGCAGGGTCAGACATCGTCTCGACCAATACGTTCAGCGCAAACCGCATCAGCCAGGCCGATTATGGCGCCGAACATCTGGTGCGCGAGATCAATCTTGCGTCAGCGCGACTGGCGCGCGAAGCCGCCGACGCGGCGGCGGCGCACGACGGGCAACGGCGGTTCGTCGCAGGCGCAGTCGGACCCACTAACAAAACGCTGTCGCTAAGCCCCGACGTCAATGACCCCGGCTACCGCGAGATCGATTTCGACTCGCTTAAGGACGTCTACCGCGAACAGATCGACGCACTGCTCGAGGGGCAGGTCGATTTCATCCTGATCGAGACGGTGTTCGACACGTTGAACGCCAAGGCGGCGGTCATGGCGGCGATCGACGCTGGCGAGGCGCGAGGCACGACGGTTCCGTTGATGATCTCGATGACTTTGACCGATCTGTCGGGTCGCAATTTGTCCGGACATACCGTCGAAGCGTTCTGGCATGCCGTACGGCATGCTCGGCCGGTGACGATCGGTCTCAACTGCAGCTTCGGCGCGCAGCAATTGCGCCCGCACGTCAAGGTGTTGAGCGCGCTCGCCGATACATTGATCATGGTCTATCCAAACGCCGGGCTGCCCAACGATCTCGGCGAATATGACGAGCTGCCCGAAGAGACCGCCGCCTTGGTGCGTGAATGGGCCGACGCGGGTCAGGTGAACATCCTTGGCGGCTGCTGCGGCTCGACGCCCGCGCACATCGCGGCGATGGCGCGAGCGGTCGCTGGGCTCAGCCCGCGCGCGGTGCCGGTGCCCCCGGTCATGACACGGCTGGCGGGGCTCGAGCCGATGATGCTGGCGGCGTGACCTGTTTCTTCCCTCTCCCTGAAGGGGAGAGGGACAGGCGCGAAGCGCCAGGGTGAGGGCACTCATTCCCGGCGCTTCAACCCCTCACCCTGCTTGGCTTTCGCCAAGCTGTCCCTCTCCCCTTCAGGGAGCTGGAGGAAAAGAGAAGTAGATGACCCCACTCTTCGTCAACATCGGCGAACGGACCAACGTCACCGGCTCGGCCGCGTTCAAGAAATTGATCATGGCGGGCGATTATGCGCGCGCGGTCGAAGTCGCGCGCCAGCAGGTCGAGAACGGTGCGCAGATCGTCGACGTCAACATGGACGAGGGACTGCTCGACGCCGAATATGCGATGACGACGTTCCTGAAGCTGATCGCCGCCGAGCCCGACATCGCGCGCGTGCCGGTGATGATCGACAGCTCGAAATGGAGCGTGATCGAGGCGGGGCTGAAGTGCGTCAGCGGCAAGCCGATCGTGAATTCGATCAGTATGAAGGAAGGCGAGGGGCCGTTCCTGCACCAGGCGCGCAAGTGCATGGCCTATGGCGCGGCGGTCGTCGTGATGGCGTTCGACGAGACGGGGCAAGCCGATACGCGCGCGCGCAAGGTCGCGATCTGCCAGCGCGCCTATGCGCTGCTCACCGGCATCGGCTTCCCGCCCGAAGACATCATCTTCGACCCCAATGTGTTCGCAGTCGCGACCGGGATCGAGGAGCATAATAATTACGGCGTCGACTTCATCGAAGCGACCCGCGAGATCCGCGCCACCTGCCCGCACGTCCACATCTCGGGCGGGCTGTCGAACCTGTCGTTCAGCTTTCGCGGCAACGAACCGGTGCGGCGCGCGATGCACTCGATCTTTCTCTACCATGCGATCCCGGCGGGGATGGACATGGGCATCGTCAACGCCGGGCAGCTCGACATTTATGACGCGATCGACCCCGAGCTGCGCGAGGCGTGCGAGGACGTCGTCCTCAACCGGCCCGCGCGGCGCGACAACGAAACGCCGATCGAACGCCTCGTCACGCTTGCCGAACGCTTTCGCGGCACCGACGCGAGCCAAGAAAAAGCCGCCGAGGAATGGCGGAGCTGGCCGGTCGGCAAGCGGCTCGAACACGCGCTCGTCAAGGGCATGGACGCGTATGTCGTCGAGGATACCGAGGAGGCGCGGCAAGCCGCCGCACGCCCGATCGAGGTCATCGAAGGGCCGCTGATGGACGGCATGAACGTCGTCGGCGACCTGTTCGGCAGCGGCAAGATGTTCCTGCCGCAGGTCGTGAAGTCGGCGCGCGTGATGAAGAAGGCGGTCGCGCACCTGATCCCGTACATCGAGGCGGCAAAGGAAGTCGGCGCGCGTCCCAAGGGGCGGATCGTGATGGCGACGGTCAAAGGCGACGTGCACGATATCGGCAAGAACATCGTCGGCGTCGTGCTCCAGTGTAATGGCTACGACGTGATCGACCTGGGCGTGATGGTGCCATGGTCGAAGATCCTCGAGGTGGCGAACGAGAACGACGCCGACATCATCGGGCTGTCGGGCCTGATCACACCGTCGCTCGACGAGATGGTGACCGTCGGCGAGGAAATGCAGCGCGCAAAGATGTCGATCCCGCTGCTGATCGGCGGCGCCACCACGTCGAAGGTGCACACCGCGCTTCGCATCGCGCCGAAATATGCGGGGCCGGTGATCCATGTGCTCGACGCCAGCCGCGCGGTCGGTGTCGCCTCGACCTTGTTGTCCGACACGCTGAAGGACGATTATGTCCTGAGCGTCGCCGCCGATTATCAGGCGGTGCGCGATGCCCGCGAGGGCAAGGGGCAAAATGCGCTGCTGCCGATCGCCGACGCGCGCGCCAATGCGTTCGTCACCGACATGGCGATGAAGCCGCCGCCGCCACACCAGCCCGGCGTCCATGTCTTCGACGATTGGGACCTGGCCGACCTGCGCGCGCACATCGACTGGACGCCGTTTTTTCGCGCCTGGGAGCTGGCGGGCAATTACCCCGCGATCCTGACCGACCCCGTCGTTGGCGAGAGCGCGTCGAGCCTGTTCGCCGACGCGCAGGCGATGCTCGACCGCATTGTCGGCGAGAAGTGGCTGACCGCACGCGGCGTCGCCGGGCTCTGGCCGGCAACGCGCGAGGGGGATGATGTTCTCGTGTGCTCCGGCGAGAGCCGGAGCCCTGGCGGCGGAGAGCTGGGCGCAGCACCAAGGCTCCGGCCTGCGCCGGAGCACAGATTGCCCTTTCTCCGACAGCAGGTCGTCAAGCGCGGCGCGCGCGCATCGATGTGCCTTGCCGATTTCGTCGACACGTCGGACGACTGGATCGGGGGCTTCGCGATCGCGATTCACGGCATCGATCCTCACATCGCCGCGTTCAAGGCAAACCACGACGATTATTCGGACATCCTGCTGAAAGCGCTCGCCGACCGCTTCGCCGAGGCGTTCGCCGAGCGTCTGCATCAACATGTCCGGACAAATCTCTGGGGCTATGCCGCGGGCGAGCAATTGACCGTCGATGCGCTGATCCGCGAGCAATATCGCGGTATCCGTCCTGCCCCCGGCTACCCCGCTTGTCCGGACCATAGCCTCAAACCCATGCTGTTCGACTTGCTAGACGCCCCCGCGGCGACGGGACTGTCGCTGACCGAATCCTATGCGATGCTGCCGACCGCGGCGGTGTCCGGCTTCTACTTCGGTCACCCGCAAGCCGAGTATTTCGGCGTCGCGCGGATCGGCGAGGACCAGCTCGCCGACTATACCGCGCGGCGCGGCGTCGATCCCGATACGGCACGGCGCTGGTTGCGCCCCAATCTGGATTAGGTCTCCGTCCGCGCGTATGCGCAAAGAATGAAAAAGCTCCTGCTCGCTACCGTCTTGCTCGCAACTGCCGCTTCGGCACAGTCGGGGGGGGCGTTTGCGGTGCCCGAACTGGGCCGCAGTTTCGCGCGGCTCGACGATGCCGTCGCGGCGCTGGGCGGCGGCGATGGCACGATCCTGATCGCGCCGGGGACCTACCCAGAATGCGCCTCGATCGCGGGCGGCAACGTTACGCTGCGCGCGACGACGCCGTCGACCGCGATCTTTGACGGCGGCGCGTGCGAGGGCAAGGCGACGTTGGTGCTGCGCGGCGCCAGCGCGACGATCGACGGCCTGGTGTTCCAGAACGTTAAGGTTCCCGATCGCAACGGTGCAGGCATCCGCCTCGAAAAGGGCGATTTGACGGTGGTGCGTTCGACGTTCCGCGATTCCGAGCAGGGCATATTGACCGCCGACGACCCCGCCGCGACGGTCACGATCGAGCGCTCGACGTTCTCGGGGCTGGGCGGCTGTCCCGACGGCATGTGCTCGCACTCGATCTACATCGGCGGCATCGAGTCGCTGGTCGTGCGGCGCTCGCGCTTCGAACGCGGGACCGGCGGCCATTATGTGAAGACCCGCGGTGGGCGCGTCGACATCGCCGATTCCAGCTTCGACGATTCGAACGGGCGCGAGACCAACTACATGATCGATCTGTCGAACGGCGCGACCGGGCGCATCACGGGCAACATGTTCGTCGTCGGCAAGGACAAGGAAAACCACTCGGCGATGATCACCGTCGCTCCCGAGAAGCGCGCGAACGATTCCGCCGGGCTGGTGGTCGCGAACAATCAGGCGTCGCTGGTGCCCGGCATCGGCTTTGGCACGACCTTCGTCGCCGATTGGAGCCGCGCTGCGCTGAAGATCGGCCCGAACAAGCTCGGGCCCGGCATCACCGCGTTCGCCAACCGTTGAAGGGCGCTAACGACACAGCCCCGGCGTGACGTCGAGGCAGCGCCCGTCGATTTCGGACGGGGCGATCGGCAGGCCGATCATCGCAGCGAGCGTGGGCGCGATATCGACGGTCTCGACACTGTTGGGCTGTTCGAAGCCCGCCATCCCCTTGCGCCAGAACAGCATCGGCACGCGTCGGTCGTAATCCCACGGGCTGCCGTGCGTCGCGATATAGCTGCCGTCCTCAGCCTGCTTCGCGGTGATCGGCATGACGCGCGGTTTGAGCAGTACGATCAGGTCACCCGAACGGCCCTTATAGTATGACGCGGCGGCGCGTTCGGCGAGCGTCCACGTCTCGGGCGGGCGCTTGGGCACCGGCGT
>JAYTAR010000045.1:0-2143 GCA_043737455.1 Sphingomonadales bacterium
CGGGTCGGTCGTCGGCAGCGCGACGCCGTCGATCGCAACGGTGCCCGACGCCGGATCGTAGAAGCGCTGGATCAGCTGGAACAATGTGGTCTTGCCTGCGCCCGACGGCCCCACGACCGCGACGGTCTCGCCGCCGCGCACGTCGAGCGAAAAGTCCGCAAGCGCGCTCATGTCGGGCCGTGTCGGGTAGCGGAAAACGACGTGGTCGAACGTGACGCGGCCCTCGGACGGTTCAGGCAAGGCCACGGGGTTCGCGGGCGCGGCGATGCCGGGCTGCTCGCTCAGCAGCTCGCCCAACCGCCCTGCGGCACCCGCACCGCGCAGCAGATCGCCATAGACCTCGGTCAGCGCGCCGAATGCACCCGCGACGATCGCACCCGTCAGCACGAACGCGGCGATGCTGCCGCCCGACATGCGTCCCGATTGCACGTCGACCGCGCCCTGCCACATGATGAGCGTGATCGCGCCAAAGATGATCGCGATGATGGCCGCAGTCATGAACGATCGCACGACGATACGCCGTCGCGCAGTCGCAAAGGTTTCCTCCACCGCGCCGGAGAAGCGCGCCGCCTCACGTGTTTCCTGCCCGAATGCCTGAACGATCTTCATCGCGCCGAGGACTTCGTCGACCATCGCGCCGACGTCGGCGATGCGATCCTGCGACGATCGCGACAGGTCGCGCAGCCGTCGCCCGATGAACACGATCGGCAGGATAATGATGGGAATGCCGATCAGCAGCATCGCCGTCAGCCGCGGCGCCAGCGTAAAGAGATACGCGATACCGCCAATCCCCATCACGATGTTGCGCAACGCAACGCTCACGGTGGTACCGACGACCTGCTCGATCACGCTGGTATCGGCGGTCAGCCGCGACGCGATCTCCGATGGGCGGTTTTCCTCAAAGAACGACGGGCTGAGCCGCAGCAGATTGGCCTGTACCGCAGTGCGCACGTCGGCCACCACGCGTTCGCCGAGCCAGGAAACGAAATAAAAGCGCGCTGCGGTTGCCAGCGCCAGCACGATGACGACGATCAGCAGATATTGGAACCACCGCCCGATATCGCCACCACCGCCGATGAAGCCGCGATCAATAACGAGGCGGAAGCCGTTAGGGATTGCCAGCGTCGCGGCGGCCGCCACGAATAGCGCCGCGCATGCCGCCGCGATCCTTCCTGGATAATTCAGCGCAAACCGCCAGATCAGCTTCAAATTGCCGATCTTGCGCGGCGGAGCGGGAGCGGCAGTTTTCGGATCGACCATCGCGCGCGCCTAGCAGCCTTGTCGGAACGCCTCAATGCGCAGGGCTCGCCAAACGCCGCGGTGGTTCACACTGCAGCCAACGCCACGTAACTGTGCATTGCACAATATGACGGGAGCGGCATAACGCGCACATGCTTTACCACGCTCATGAACTGCAGAAGAACTGGCTGGCAGGCGCGTCGGCGATGGCGAATTTGACCGCTGAACTGCTGCAGTCGCCCGTCAGCCCGTTTAATTACCTGGGCGGCCCCGTCCTCGCTTCGGCGCTCGAGGTGTTTGCGCATGCCTCGGCCCCGCGTGGCAAGCCAGAATTCGGGCTGACCCGCACGATCGTTGACGGCCGCAGCGTCGCCGTGACCGAAGAAATCGTGCTGCAAAAGCCGTTCGGTCAACTCAAGCGCTTTCGGCGCGAGCAGTGCGACGGCGGTCCGCGACTTCTGATCGTGGCACCGATGTCGGGACATTATGCGACGCTGTTGCGCGGCACCGTCGAACGCATGCTGCCGCGCCACGACGTCTATGTTACCGACTGGCACGACGCCAAGCTCGTGCCGCTTGCGGAGGGGCGTTTCGATCTCGACGATTATATCGACTATCTCGTGGAATTCCTCGCGGTGATCGGCCCGGGTGCGCATATGCTCGCGGTGTGCCAGCCGTCGGTGCCCTGCTACGCTGCCGTGTGCCTGATGGCCGCGCAGCAGCACCCGGCGCGACCGCGGACGCTGACGATGATGGGCGGCCCGGTCGATACGCGCGAGAAGCCGACCAGCGTCAACACGCTCGCGACCGAGCGCCCGCACGCCTGGTTTCGTGAGAACGCGATCGCGACGGTGCCGATGATGTATCCCGGTGCCGGACGTCGCGTCTATCCGGGGTTTCTGCA
>JAYTAR010000046.1:0-2140 GCA_043737455.1 Sphingomonadales bacterium
CATCGCCATCATGTTGCCGCAGTGCGGGCGTTGACGCAATCACGGTCGCATGAGCAAATGCGACGCTCCGGGTCGCAAAGAAGCCAAATTAATCAGTGACAAAACGCCTGCTCGTCTCGATCCACGACGTCGGCCCTCGCTTCGAGCCGCAGGTCGATGCGCTTGCCGAGCGGCTGACCCATCTGCTCGGCGGACCGCGCTTTGCGATGCTCGTCGTACCCGATCATTGGGGACAAGCGCCGCTCGCGAGCGCGCCTGCTTATGCCGCCAAGCTGCGCCGCTGGGCCGATCTGGGCGTGGAAATGTTCCTCCATGGCTGGAGCCACCGCGACGACGCCGCGCGCCAGGGGTTCCGCCCCCAGGATTTTCGCCGGCGTCATATGACAGCGGGCGAGGGCGAGTTCGCCGCGCTCGACCGTGTCGAAGCCACGCGGCGGATGCGCGACGGGCGCGCGGTCGTCGAGGATGCGATCGGTCGGCCGGTGACCGGTTTTGTCGCCCCGGCGTGGCTGTACAGCCCGGACGCATTGCTCGCGGCCGCCGACGAAGGGTTCGCGCTGGCCGAGGATCATTGGCGCGTCTGGTCGCCCCTCCAGCGGCGGACGCTGGCCCGCGGGCCGGTCGTGACCTGGGCCAGCCGCAGCGCGGGGCGGATCCGCAGTTCGCTTGCCGTCGCCGCGCTGGCACGGACCACCCCCGCCCTGCTCCCGGTCGCGCGCATCGCGGTGCATCCGGGCGACACCGGCGTTCGCGCGCTGCTGGCCAGCATCGATGCAACCGTCGCGCGTTTCGTGCGCTCGCACCGCGTGTCGCGCTATGCCGATCTGATCTGAACGCCATGCGCGTGCTTACTTTCCTCCACAGCTTCGATCCGGGCGGGGTCGAGCGAGTCGCGTTGCGGCTCAACCAGGCGTGGCAGGCGGCCGGACACGACGTCGCGGTCGTGATGGGGCGCGACGACGGCGTGCTACGCAGCCAGGCCGATGGCCTCGCCTATCGCACGCTCGCGCCGAAATGGTTGCCGACCGCGCGGTGGGAAACGTTGTGGATGATCCTAACCTTGCCGCGTCTCGTCCGCGCGCTGCGGCCCGACGTGCTGTTCTGCGCGGGCAATACCTACACCGTCGTTGCGGTCGCGCTGAAACTCATCCTCGGGCACCGCTGTCCGCCGATCGCGGCCAAGGTGAGCAACGATTTCGACCGTACCGACTTCGCGCCGATCGTCCGTCGCGCCTATCGTTTGTGGCTGCGGCTGCAGGCGCGCTACATCGATATGTATGTCGGCATCGCCGAACCGATGCGCGCGCAGATCGAGCGTCTGACGGGCGTCGCGCAAGCTTTTGTCGAGGTGGTCAACGATCCGGCCGTCGAACTCGCTAAGCTGGCGCGCGGTGACCGTCCCGACCGTGACCCCGATCGGGGTCGCCGTTTCCTTGGCGTCGGGCGGTTATCGCCACAAAAAAACTTCGCGCTGGCGCTCACCGCATTTGCGCGCATCGCGCGGCCCGACGACCGGCTGACACTGCTGGGGGAGGGGCCGCAACGCGCTATGCTCGCGGCGCTGGCAACGACGCTCGGCATCGCCGACCAGGTCATGATGCCCGGGTTCGTGACCGATGTTCCCGGGCATTTCGCGCAAAGCGATGTCTTTGTCTTATCGTCGGATTTCGAAGGCGTGCCGGCGGTCGTCGTCGATGCGCTGGCCGCCGGGATCGCGATCGTCGCCACCGACTGCTGCATCTCGATGAACGATCTCGTCGCGGATGGTGCGCTCGGCACGCTCGTTCCCGTCGGCGACCTTGCGGCGCTCGCGGCGGCGATGGACAGCGCCCTCGACCGCGTGCCCGACAGTGCCGCGATGCGTGCGCGCGCGATCCATTTCACGATCGAGGCGGCCGCCCCGCGCTGGTGGCACCTGTTCGCCCGTCTGGCCGATCAGCGTGCCGCCGCTTCCGCCACGCCTGCAAATCGTGCATGGCACGCCGCGCGAGCGGTCAAGGCGGAGCAATGATGCGTGTGGCGTGACGCAGACTGACGCACCCGAAGCCGAGATTGGCGATCCGTTACCGCTGGCGGTGCGACGCTCGCCCCTCTGGCGCTGGGCGACGCCGGCGCTGTCGGTTGCGATCCTCGTTGCGGT
>JAYTAR010000047.1:0-2137 GCA_043737455.1 Sphingomonadales bacterium
TGCTCGCCCGGACGCTTCCCGTGGCCGATCGGGTATACGCCGAAAACCACCGCGACCTGCTGACCATCTACAATAATTTGCTCGTCTACATGGCGGAGGGAAATCGCCTCGAGGCTATGCCCGCGGTCTTCGCCCAGGCCGAAGCGGTGCTGTCGAGGACCGGCCAGCAGGCCAGCATGCAGGGCCTCGCGATCACCTCGCTCAAGGGCGTGCGGTTGCTCAAGCTCGACCAGCCGATCCGCGCCGAACTTATCTTTGCCGATGTCGCGTCGCGGCGTCGTGCCGTTTTCGGGCGATCGGCCGGGCTTGCCGTCGATCTCCTGCAGCTCGGCCGTGCCAAGCTCGCGCTCGGCAAGTTCAGCGAGGCACGTGCGGCATTTGCGGAGGCGTATCCGATGGCGGCGCAAAAGCTCGGCCCCTCCGCCGCGCCGACGCTGATCATGGCGCTGGGACTCGCCGAGGCAATGGCGCAGGCGGGGGATACCGCGGCCGCCGAGGCGGTCGTCGCCGACGTCGAGCCCATCATTGCGGCGCAGTCCAAGCCGAGTATCGCGACCGGGCTGCTTGAACGTAGCCGCGCGATCATGCGGTTGCGACAAGGGCGAACGAACGATGCGCGCACGGCTCTTGATGCGGCCAAGGTGGTCTTCGTCGGCTTGGGGCCGACAGGAAGCTCATATCTGAAGGCACTGCGACCGATCGAGGCGCAGTTCGCTCAGGCTTCGGCCATCTCGCGGTAAAGCCACGCGCGTGCCTGCGTCCACCAGCGCTGCACCGTCCGTTCGCTAACGCCGAGCACGCCCGCCGTTTGCACATCGCTGAGGCCTGCAAAGAAGCGGCAGTCGACGAGCTGCGCCAGCCGTGCATCGACCTGCGTCAATTCCTTGAGCGCTTCGGCAAGCCGGACGATCTCGACATCGGCGGGCATTGCCGCCGCGACGTCGAGGCTGCGCGTAAAATTCTCCAGCTCCGCGTCGCGCTTGCCAGCGAGGCGCGCACGCGCCGCATCGATCAGGATGTGGCGCATCGCGGTCGCGGCACAGCCCAGAAAATGCCGTTCGCTCTGCCAGTCAGTGCGCTTTTGGAGCTTGGCATATGTTTCACCGATCAACGCGGTCGCCTGCCAGGTTTCGGGTGATCCCGCGCGGTAATGCTCGCGCCCCGCGATGATCCGCAGCTCGTCGTAGAGCGTGCGGACCAGGCCATCGGGGCCCGGCCCGGAAAAAAGTTCGTGGGGCGTGGCGGGATCGCGCTTCATCTTACGTCTTGTCTCATGCGAGCGAAAAACGCCCGGCGAAAGGACCTTATAATGCGCCTGATGACAAAGCTACTCGCGACCGCCGCGCCGCTGACTTTGGTCCTGCCGCTGGTGCCGGGCTCGCACGCGCTGGCGCAGTCGCGAACCTTATGTGGGCAATCGGCCAAGATCGATGTCATCGACGGCAACGGTGGGCCCGCTCTCGTCGACGTTCTCGTCCCGACGTCAACGCCGACGATAAATCCGACGGTGCTCGGCGGTTCTTCAAGCGTATCATGTGGCAATGAAGCTGCCGCTGCCGAATTCAGCACAGCGATCGGTGCCCGGGCGGACGCACCGGCTTTCTTCGCGACTGCCGTGGGCGCGCAGGCGAGAGTCAATCAATTTTCCGGTATCGCGATCGGGGCCTTTGCCAATGCTGTAGGGAGCAACAGCATAGCAATCGGAGGGAGCGACTTGTTATCGTCGATTGAAGATCGACGAACAGAGACTTACGGCGACCGAAGCGTTGCGATCGGAGGCTTTGCAACAACCGGCGGACTAGGGTTCATCGCCGTGGATGCGATTGCGTTGGGCCACAATGCCAGCGCTGATGCCGCAGGAACGATTGCGATTGGCAAATTTGCGCAGGTCGGGCGTTTCGATCCGCAGTTCAATCTCGTGACCGACGGCATCGCCATCGGCCGAGACTCGCGCGCGAACGCGCAGTTGGGCGTGGCTCTGGGGGCGCAGTCGGTCGCCGACCGCGGCTCGACCGTGTCGGTCGGCAACGCGACGCTGCAGCGTCAGATTGTAAATGTAGCTGCCGGCACCCAGGCGAACGACGCCGTGACCAAGGGCCAGCTCGACGCTGCCATTGCCGCCGTGGGGTCGATTGGA
>JAYTAR010000048.1:0-5425 GCA_043737455.1 Sphingomonadales bacterium
AAAGCGGTGCATGACGGTAAGCAGTGACACTGCGGACAAGCGCGCGGGCGGTGAGCAGGTCGCTATGCTGCCGGGATCGTCGTCGGCGGCGCTGGCGACAAGCCGGGGCCAGACGCACCGCAGTCGATAGATGATCGAAGCCGGTGGATGCACTTCATGACGGCCGGTCATAACCGGTCAAGGTCGTGGCGTGCCGGATCACCGCCGCCGATGCGATGAGTGCCAGCCGTTCGGGCTCGGCAAGCGCTGGTTCGAGGACGCGCGACACGCCATCGCTGGCAAGGATGCAGGGCAAGCTCAGGCAGACACCAGCAATACCATATTGTCCGCTCAGCAGGGTCGAGCAGGGCAGCACGGCATGCTCGTTGCGGACGATTGCCTCGCATAAGCGCACGATCGCGGTCGCGATGCCAAACGAGGTGAAACCCTTGCCCGACACGATCTCATATCCGGAACCATGAATTTCGGCGACGAGCGCCGCATGGTCGACCGGATCGGCGGCAATGGTCTCGAGCGGCAAGCCGCCGACGCGTATGTTAGAAAACGCAATGACTGCGCTGTCGCCGTGTTCGCCGAGCACCAGAGCGTCGATCGACGACGGCGCGACCCTCAGGCGCGTGCCAAGTACCTGCTTCAATCGCGCCGTATCGAGCAGCGTGCCGGTGCCGATGACGCGACTTGGCGCAAATCCGGACACTGACGCCGCAACCGCTGTCATGACATCGACCGGGTTTGCCGCAACCAGCACAATGCCCGTAAACCCGGCATCCATAAGCTGACGAACGCACTCCGCGACAATGGTCGCGCTCGCCTGTGCCACCGACAACCTGTCCTGATCGCCGTGCGTCGCCGCGCCGGCCGTCAGGATTGCGATCGTCGCATCCGCCGCATCGGCGTAGTCGCCAGCCCAGATTCGCGCGGGTCGCGCCATTGCATCTGCGTCGGCGATATCGGCCGCCTCGGCACGAGCGCGCGTCACGTCGTTATCGACCAGAACGATCTCGTCGAACAATGCTCGCAACATCAACGCATATGCGGTGGTGCTCCCGACATGCCCGGCACCGATGATGGCGACGCGGTGGGAAGTGGCTGCTCTCATTGCTTCCGCCCCAGTCCGCACCGCCTGACCGAGAAAGGTCGCGACATCGGCGTCAACGAGGCGATACGAGTTTCGTTGCGGTTCGTGCCAAGGTTAGACGAGGTACGGTCGCCGAGCGCGAGGTCTACGCCCGAATGAGCCCGCACCAAGTAATTGACGAACCTCGTCAGGCAGTCGAGTGAAGTCAGCGATGCTTGCCGAACTTGCCATTTCCACGATCATGGTCGTGTCGACCGTCACGATCCACGCGGTCGGACTTTACCTCCTGTCACGCTTGCTGCGACTGGAGGAACGCGAGGAGGTCAGGGAGCATGTCCACCCGCTGTCTCCCCGTGGTCTGGCGGCAACGATCGTCGTCATCCTGGGGCTGTTTGCGTTGCACGGGATCGAGATATGGCTTTACGCCTTCTTGTATCTCGGCATCGGCTCGGTCGAAGGGATACGCGAAGCCGTGTATTTCTCGACCATAACCTATGGCGCGATCGGCTACAGCGACGCCGCGATGGCCGAACGCTGGCGGCTTGTGTCGGCCATCGAGGGGATCAACGGTATCATCCTGATCGGCTGGTCGACGGCGTTCTTCGTGACGCTGATCGGGCGGATGCGGCAAACATCGGCTGAACTTGGATGAGCGCCTCGGCGAATTGCGCTCGCTAACGCCTTTGCCAGCCTAACGCAGGCTGATCGTCTTCGCACTGTCGTCGGTAAAAGTGATCGTCCGCACCAACTGTCCAACTCGGACGGTCACTTGATTGACTTGACGCGGATAAACGTCGCGCAACAGCTGCGTCCGAACACTTAGGCGGGTCAGCGGAACCCGCGTTCGTCCGACAAAGTCGATGCGAACTTGGCTACTCCCGACGTCACGGTCTGTCGGTATCAGCTCGATCGGTCCCCGCTCGCTGACCAAGAAGAAATTGCGCTGGAGATAGACAACGAGCGCTTCGATCGCGGCAGGGTCGTCGAGGTTGGCCTGCGCTGCGGGCGCGATCGTGCTCAACGCCGGCTCGATGTCGTCGGCCTCGAAACGGTGCGAGACGCGGACCTCGCCGGTCGGCAGCACCGACACCATCGTCAGCGCATCATGACCGCGGTGCGCGGCCAGTGGTCCGGCAAACAGCAGCGCAGCGGCGGCGATCACCCGCTTCATGGTTTGGCGGTGGGCGCGGGGTAGGTGCGCAAACTGTCGGGCAGGACTTTCAGATCGGCGTCCTTCATGCGGTTACGCGTTTCGGCAGGCGTCTCGATACCCAATGTCTGCGTCTCGATCCGCCCCGCGTAGACATTATTCGCGCGGTCGGCGTCGGCGGTTTCCCACAACGGATCGATCTCGGCATTCTTGACGGTCTTCGACGTCAGATACTGCCACGTGACCTTCTTGTCGTTGTGGCGCCAGATTTCGGCGGGGATACGCACCGTTTCGCTCGTACTGTCGGTGAAGTCGATCTTCAGGACGACCGGCATCACGATGCCGCCGATGTTGCGGAACGAGAAGCGGTAGAAATTGTCGGTGACCGCCCGGGCCGCACGTTCTTCGGGCGACAGCGGTGCCAGCGCGTCGACGGCCTTGCGGCGCTCCCCCGGCGTGACGGTGAACTCATCGGTCTGGTTGTAATAATCGCGCGTTGCCGGATCGCGATCGACGACGGTGGGCGCGGTATTGCGCGCTTCGGTCAGTGAAGCCGGTTCGCCCGACTTCACTCGTCTGCGCTCGGTCGCTTCTGCGTCGGGGTTGCCGCTATCGATGCGGGCGCGCACGATATTGTCGAGCGCGAGATCGACGTGGTCGGTGGTGTAAAACCATCCGCGCCAGAACCAGTCGAGATCTACGCCTGACGATTCCTCCATCGTGCGAAAAAAGTCGACCGGTGTCGGATGCTTGAAGCGCCAGCGGTTCGCATACTCCTTGAATGCGCGGTCGAAGCGCTCGCGCCCGAGCACCGTCTCGCGCAAGATGGTCAGCGCGGCGGCCGGCTTGCCATAGCCGTTCGCGCCGAATTGAAGCACCGAGTCCGACTGCGTCATCAGCGGCATCTGATCGCGTGAGAGCATGTACTCCGCGATTCCGCGCGGCTCTCCGCGGCGCGACTGGAATTTCTCGTCCCACTGCTTTTCGGCCTGAAACTGGAGGAACGTGTTCAGCCCTTCGTCCATCCACGTCCACTGCCGCTCGTCCGAATTGACGATCATCGGAAACCAATTGTGCCCGACTTCATGGATGACCACACCGATCAGTCGATATTTGCCGGCTTCGGTGTAAGTCAGATTGCCGGTCTTGCGATCCTTCAACGGTCGAGGACCGTTGAAGCTGATCATCGGATATTCCATGCCGCTGACCGGCCCGTTTACCGATTGCGCGGTCGGATACGGATAAGGGAAGGTAAATTTACCGTAGACGTCGATCGTGTGCGCGATCGCCTTGGTCGAATAGGCATCCCACATCGGCCGCGCTTCCTTGGGGAAGAACGACATCGCCATGACGAGCGGCTGCTCGGTGCTGGCCTGCTTCACGCCGAGCGCATCCCAGACGAACTTACGTGACGAGGCCCAGCCGAAATCCCGCACATTGGCCGCAGCGAAGACCCATGTCTTTTCAGCGCTAGCTCGCCCGCGTTCGGCAGCAGCCGCTTCGTCGGGGGTCACGACATAGACCGGCGCGGACGCGGTGCGTGCTTGCGCGAGTCGTGATCGCTGCGCGGCGGTCAGCACTTCGTCAGCGTTTTGCACTTCCCCGGTTGCCGCGACGACATGGTCGGCGGGCACCGTCAGCGCAACACGATAATCGCCGAACTCGAGCGTGAACTCGCCATCGTCGAGGAACGTCTTGTTATGCCATCCTTCATAGTCCGAATAGACGGCAAGACGCGGAAACCATTGCGCGCCCTGGAAGATGCAGTTTCCATCCTCGCCTGCCGCGGTGAAGCATTCATAGCCTGAGCGCCCGCCGACGACCTTATAATCCACCATCGGGAACGACCATTCAATAGTGAAGCTGGTTTCACCGCCGTTCGCCGCAACTGCTTGCGCCAGCTCGACGCGGATCATGGTATCGGTGCGTGTGAATGGCAGCGCGCGGCCGCCAGCGTCGCGGACCGCGACGATCGTCATGCCCCCTTCCCATTCCTGCATCCGCTTCGCGCGGCGTATTTCGCCCAGACTGATCTTGTCGCCGCTCACCGTCCGCGTCAGCTCTGCGATCGAATCGCGCCGATACTGATCCTGGTCGAGCATCAGCCACAGATACGACAGCGTGTCGGGCGAATTGTTGCGATATTTGACCACCGCCGAGCCGGTGACGAGGCGCTTTGGCTCATCGAGCCTGACACGGAGGTCGTAATCGACCTTCTGCTGCCAGTAGCGATACCCCGGGGCGCCCGAGGCATTGCGATAATCGGTCGGCGTCGGCCAGCCCTCACCTTCCAGTTGGCGGAACTTGTCCTCGAAATTGCCTTTGGTCTGCTGAACCGGGTTGGCAAGCGCGGCCGTCGCAAGACAAAGCCAGATCGCGCTAGCCAGTCCGAGGCCGCGCTTTCGCCGCACCTACGCTTCATCCTTGTAGATCGCGACCAGCCTGGCCAGCATCGCCAGCGCTTCGGCGCGCGGGCGCTGAAACGTGTTGCGACCGATGATCGAACCGTTGCCGCCGCCGTCGCGGATGTCTCGCGCATCCTGATAGACCGCGTCCTCGCCCTTGGCAGCGCCGCCCGAGAAGACGACGATGCGGCGACCGTTGAAACAGCTCTTCACCACATGCGCGACGCGCTTTGCCTGCGTCGACGTATCGAGTCCCTCATATGCCTTTTTGGCATCGTCCTGTTCGATGTGATCGCTCGGCAGCTTAACCTTCACGATATGCGCGCCGAGCAGCGACGCCATGTGCGCGGCATAAGCACCGACGTCGAGCGCGAGCTCGCCCTTCTTGCTCAATTTGCCACCGCGCGGATAGCTCCAGACGACCGTCGCGATGCCGACCGACTTGGCTTCGGCCGACATTTGCTGGATTTCTTCCATCATGTCGAAGACGTCGTCGGCGGCAGGATAGATGGTGAAGCCGATCGCGGCGCAGCCCAGCCGAAGCGCGTCGTCGACGCTTCCGGTCAGCGCCTGATTGACGTTGGTCGCCCAGCTGTTCGAGCTGTTGACCTTCAGGATCGTGGGGATCTGGCCCGCGAACGTCCCCGCGCCCGCTTCGATCATGCCCAAAGGAGCCGCATATGCGGATAAGCCTGCCTCGATCGCGAGCGCGAAATGATAATGTGGATCATAGGCGTCGGGGTTGACCGCGAAGCTGCGCGCGGGGCCATGTTCGAAGCCCTGATCGACCGG
>JAYTAR010000049.1:0-5410 GCA_043737455.1 Sphingomonadales bacterium
GCTCCCGACACCTGGAACGAAGTCGCACACCGCGAGCCCGTCGACCTCGTGATACCGACGCTGGGCGTCACCCTCCCCCACACCGAAATATTCGCGCGCGACTAATGGCCGGTGATCGCTTCGAACGTCACCGCCAGCCGTGGACGCAGGACGAGGTGCAGAAACTGCACACGCTGGCCAAGAAAGGCATGGCGCTGAAAGCGATCGCCAAAGCGATGACCCGCAGCGAGGAATCGGTGAGGGACCGCGCCAAGGCCGACGGGCTGAGCATTGCGAAGTTGCGGTGAGCAGGGCGGTCACCAATGATGCGAGATCGATATTGCATCCCCGGGACTGTCCCGGAACTCGTCGTGTCCTTGAAACTCGTCCATTGTGTCCCCGGAACTTATCCAATGCGCAGCTGCACCCCTCGCCCGCCTTCGCGGGAAAGGGAGGGGCCCGCTGCCGCTTGGCAGTGGGGTGAGGGTCTTCTTCCTTCTTGCTAGCATTAGAAGAAAGAAGAAGGCCCTCACCCAACCCTCTCCCGCGAAGGCGAGAGAGCGCTAGAAAGTCTTGGCATGGGCATTTTCTGGGACCAAAACACCCCCTGTCCTACATCCTTCCAACTATGCCAGCCTGCCCTTGCCCGGCTGCTCGCGTGCGTTTTTTGGAAAGGTCAGTGAATGGTCGCTCACCCTATGAAGTGTGTGAAGTGAACGTACGCAAAAGCGTCGCTTTTGCCAGCCGGATGCGGGCGATGCCCCTGTGTAGTGGGCGCTTTCGCGCCACGCTGGCGACACTTTTATGAAGAAAGGATGCTCATGTTGACCGATATCGAGATCGCGCGCGCGGCGACGCTGTTGCCGATCGCCGAGGTAACCGCGCGCGCGGGCATCGCCGCCGGGGCGGTCGAACCCTATGGACGGTACAAGGCGAAGCTCGATGTCGCGGCCCTGCCCGTCCCTGCCCGCGCGCCCGGCAAGCTGATTCTAGTCACCGCGATCAACCCGACGCCCGCCGGCGAGGGCAAGACGACGACGTCGATCGGGCTTGCCGATGCGCTGAACGCGACCGGGCGGCGCACGATGCTGGCGCTGCGCGAGCCGTCGCTGGGGCCATGTTTCGGCGTCAAGGGCGGCGCGACCGGGGGTGGCCGCGCGCAGGTGGTGCCGATGGACGACATCAACCTGCACTTCACCGGCGATTTTCACGCGGTGACGGCGGCGCACAATTTGCTCGCCGCAATGATCGACAACCACATCCACTGGGGCAATGCGCTGGGTATCGACGTGCGGCGCATCACCTGGCGGCGTGTGCTCGACGTCAACGACCGTGCGCTGCGCCAGGTGACGCAGTCGCTGGGCGGGGTCGCCAACGGCTTCCCGCGTGAATCGGGATTCGACATTACTGTCGCGTCCGAAGTGATGGCGATCCTGTGCCTTGCCGACGACCTCGACGATTTGACCGCGCGGCTTGGGCGGATCGTCGTCGCCGAAACGCGCGCGCGCCAGCCGATCACCGCGCGTGACCTGCACGCCGACGGCGCGATGGCGGCGCTGCTGCGCGACGCGATCCGCCCCAATCTCGTGCAGACGCTTGAGGGCAATCCGGCGTTGATTCATGGCGGTCCGTTCGCGAACATCGCCCATGGCTGCAACTCGGTCATCGCGACGCGTACGGCGCTGCGCCTTGCCGACTATGTCGTGACCGAAGCGGGGTTCGGCGCGGACCTGGGCGCGGAAAAATTCTTCGATATCAAGTGCCGCCAAGCCGGGCTGTCGCCCGCCGCCGCGGTGATCGTCGCGACGGTACGCGCGCTGAAGATGAACGGTGGCGTCGCGAAAGCAGACCTCGGGCAGGTCGACGTCGCGGCGGTCGAACGCGGTGCAGCGAACCTGGTGCGGCACATCGAGAACGTGCGCGGCTTCGGCGTGCCCGTCGTCGTCGCGATCAATCACTTCGCGACCGATAGCGAGGCTGAAATCGCCGCGATCGTCGCCGCCGCCGCTCGCGAGGGCGTCCGCGCGATCACGTGCCGCCATTGGGCGCACGGAAGCGCGGGCGCGATCGACCTGGCTGACGCGATCGCGGCATTGGCGGATGGCGACACCGCGCGCTTCGTGCCGCTTTATCCCGAAACGATGCCGCTGCGCGACAAGATCAGCGCGATCGCGACGCGCATCTACCGCGCGCAGGCGGTGGCGTTCGACGACGCAGTCACGGCGCAACTCGCGCGCTGGGAAGCGGCGGGGCACGGGTTGTTGCCGGTGTGCATCGCCAAGACGCAGACGAGCTTCAGCGCCGACCCCGCGCTGCTCGGCGCGCCGACGGGACATGTCCTGCCGGTCCGCAGCGTGCGGCTTGCGGCGGGGGCAGGCTTCGTCGTCGCGATCTGCGGCGACATCATGACGATGCCCGGGCTCCCGCGCAGCCCCGCCGCCGAGCGCATCTTCATCGACGCCGACGGACAGATCGCAGGTCTGTCTTAATTATCTCTTCCCCGAGCGCAACGAGGGGCTGGATCGAGCGAAGCGAGATCACCGGGAGGATGGAAAAACGCTAGACCAGCCGCGACTGACGCACCGCCGCCGCGATGAAGCTTTTGAATAACGGGTGCGGCTCGAACGGTTTGGACTTCAGCTCGGGGTGAAACTGCACGCCGACGAACCATCGGCGATCGGGCCGCTCGACGATTTCGGGCAGCGTCCCGTCGGGCGACATGCCCGAAAAAATCAGTCCGGTCGCCTCGAGCGCATCACGGTAATGCGCGTTGACTTCGTAGCGATGGCGATGCCGTTCGCTGACCTCGGTCGTGCCATAGATGCCCGCGACCAGGCTGTTCCCGCCGAGTTTGGCGGGGTATGCGCCCAACCGCATCGTCCCACCTAGATCGCCGTCGGCTGCGCGCAGCTGTAATCCTTCGGCGCTCATCCATTCGGTGATCAGTCCGACAACGGGCTCGTCGGTCGCGCCGAATTCGGTGGTCGAGGCTGCCGCGATCCCCGCCGTGTTCCGCGCGCCTTCGATGCAGGCCATCTGCATGCCCAGACAAATGCCGAAGAACGGCACGTCGCGTTCGCGCGCGAAACGGACGCTGGCGATCTTGCCTTCCGATCCGCGCTCGCCAAAGCCACCGGGCACGAGAATGCCGTGCATCGGCTCGAGCTGGACGGCAGCATCGCCCTCCTCGAAAATCTCGGCGTCGAGCCAACGCACGTTGACGCGTACGCGGTTGGCGATGCCGCCGTGGACCAGCGCCTCGTGCAGTGACTTATATGCATCGGGCAGCCCGACATATTTGCCGACGACGCCGATCGTCACCTCGCCCTCTGGGTTTGCCAGCCGCGTCTCGATCTCGGCCCAGCGCGACAGATCGGGCGCGTCGCCCGGATCGATGCCGAACGCGCGCAGCACCTGCTCGTCGAGCCCCGCGCGGTGGTATTGCAGCGGCACCGCATAGATGCTCGGCGCGTCGAGTGCGGGGATCACCGCCTCCTTGGGCACGTTGCAGAACAGCGCGATCTTTTCGCGATCGCTGTCGGGCAGCGGCTTCTCGCTGCGACAAACGAGCACGTCGGGGCGGACACCAAGGGCGGCCAGTTCGCGCACGCTATGTTGCGTCGGCTTGGTCTTCAGCTCGCCCGCCGCCGCGATGTACGGGACCAAAGTCAGATGCACCGACACGCTGTTGTCACGACCCAGGTCGTTGCGCAGCTGGCGGATCGCCTCGATGAAGGGCAGCGATTCGATATCGCCGACGGTGCCGCCGATCTCGCACAAGACGAAATCGACGTCTTCGATATCAGCCAATGCGAAGGTCTTGATCGCGTCGGTGACATGCGGAATGACCTGCACCGTCGCGCCCAGATAATCGCCGCGGCGTTCGCGCGTGATGATGGTCTGATAGATGCGACCCGACGTGATGTTGTCGCTTTGGCGCGACGCGACGCCGGTGAAACGCTCATAATGGCCAAGGTCGAGGTCGGTCTCGGCGCCGTCGTCGGTCACATAGACTTCGCCATGCTGATACGGCGACATCGTGCCCGGGTCGACGTTCAGATAGGGATCGAACTTGCGGATGCGTACACGGTACCCGCGCGCCTGTAGCAGCGCGGCAAGCGACGCGGCCATGAGCCCTTTGCCGAGGGACGAAACCACACCGCCGGTGACAAAAATGAACCGCGCCATGGGAGCAGGGGCTTAGCCGCCCCGCCCCGTCGAGGGCAAGGCGGCATCGGCGCTCACGAAGGGATTAGTTGGCGTTCGACGGCGCGGGAAGCGCGCTCGGCGCTGGAGTGACCGACGGGACGACGGCGGGCGACGCCGCCGGTGCTTCGCGCTTCACTGTGCGCGGCTCGGTGCGCGGCTCGCTGCGCGCAGGGCGCTCGGGCGTACGCTCTGCGCTTCGTGGAGCGACGGTCGCGGTCGGCGGCGTAACGGGGAGCGGCTCGTTCGCGAGTGGCACCGCAGGTGCGGGCGGCGGCACCGCAGGAGCCTCGGCTACCGGCTTGCGCGCGAGCGAGGTATCGATGTTGGCGCCCGGCGTCGTTCGCGTCGCGAGCACGGCGTGCAGGATCGACAGCCCGATGAAGATCGATGCCAGCACCGTCGTTGCGCGGGTCAAGAAATCAGCGGCGCCGCGCGCCGACATCAGTCCCGACGGGCTGCCTCCCATGCCAAGGCCTCCGCCCTCCGACTGCTGCATGAGGATGACGCCGACAAGGACGGTGCCGACGATGGCCTGAACGACGAGAAGGAAGGTGAGCATGGGTAAAGCCTGATGATTGCAAGCGCGCGACCTAGCCTCGCGGCCAACCGAATTCAACCGATCCAGGTCACAGGGTCAGCACTGTGCTCCCCATCGTACGGCGCGCCTCGAGGTCGCGGTGCGCCTGTGCCGCATCCTCGAGCGCATAGGTCTGGCCGATCGTCAGGTGCAGCACGCCCTTGCGAAACATCTCGAAGACATAGTCGCTGCCGGCTGCGCGTTCCTCGGGCTTGGCATAATAATCGAACAGCGTCGGACGCGTGTTATAAAGCGATCCCTTTTGCGCAAGAATGCCGAGGTTGACGCCGCCGACCGGGGCATCGGCATTGCCGTAATTGACGATCAGTCCGCGCCGGCCGGTCGCATCGAGCGAAGCCTCCCATGTCGAGGCGCCGACCCCGTCGAAGGTGACGCGAACGCCTTCCCCGTTGGTCAGCTCACGGACCCTCGGCGCAACCGGATCTCGCGTATAGAGGATGATGTGGTCGGCGCCCGCCGCGGTCGCCGCCGCCGCCTTTTCCTCGGTCGAAACCGTTCCGATCACGGTTGCGCCAACATGCTTCAACCATTGCACGAGCAGCAATCCGACGCCGCCAGCCGCCGCATGGACGAGTACGGGCCAGCCCGCCTGCACCTTTGCGCAGCGTTCGACGAGAAATTCGG
>JAYTAR010000050.1:0-2127 GCA_043737455.1 Sphingomonadales bacterium
ACGTGGTTGAGCAGGAACTGGGTGTCGCGAACGGGGGCGGTGTAGCTGGGCATGGTCAGTCCTTGGACGGGGTTTCGAGGAGGGCAATAAAGTCGTTCAATTCGGCCAATGTCGCATCGATATCGACCCGCTGCCGCTCGAGCGCGTCGATCCGCGTGCGGCACCGCTCCAGCGTCACGAGCCGCTGCGTCTGGCGCTGGTCGCCAAGATCATAGAGATCGAGCATCTCGCGAATATCGCCCAGGCTGAACCCGACCCGCTTGCCGCGCAGTATCCACGCGAGGCGGCCGCGGTCGCTGTCCGAATAGAGCCGCTGCGTCCCCCGCCGCTCGGGATAGATCAGCCGCTCGTCCTCGTAGAAGCGGAGCGCACGTGCGGTGACGGCGAACTCGTCGCACATCTCGCCGATGGAATGATGACGATTGGCTAGCATGAGCCGCAACTAATTGACGCTTACGCAAACGTCAAGCTGCGGCGAACGCGACGGAGCGACCCTCTCAGGCGTCCCGCCGAGCCTGTCCTGTATTGGCACAGTTGCGCGACGGTGCGATCTTCGCCGCGGGGCTGCCGATTCGATCGGCGAGAAATTACCGGGGGGTATGATGATCCTGATCGCCGACGATGAACCGCGTATCGGAGAACCGCTGAAGGCGGCACTCAGCGAGGCCGGGTTCGGCGTGCGCTACGTCAAAAGCCCCGCCGATGCGCTGCGCTCGATCGAAAGCGAAGGCCTGCTCGCGCTGATCACCGACGTTCAGCTCGGCAGCGACGTCGACGGCTGGGCCGTCGCCCGCCGCGCCCGCGAGCGCCAACCCGAACTGCCGATCGTCTACATCTCGGGCACCTGCGCTGCCGACCACCGCAGCCGCGGCGTCCCCGACAGCCTCATGCTGCGCAAGCCGTTCGTCCCGGCGCAGCTGCTGCGGGCCTTGCGCGAATTGCTCGATCAGGGAGCGCTTGCCGCGACCGCGCCCAGATAGGCGTGGACCGCGGCGATTTCGGCGTCGGTAAACTGGGCATATCGCCCGCGCGCAACCAAACTCATCAGGCTGACCTCGCGCTCACCCGCCGCCTTGCCGGTGCGCAGCAGGTGGCGAAACGCGCTCGCGTCATAGGCCGCCACCAGGCGCAGGTCGGGACGCGCCTTCGCGCCCGGATGCGGCGTCCCTCCGCGCAGGTTCATCCCGTGGCATTCGGCGCAGGTCGCGCGGACGAGGTAGCGGCCCTGCGCATGCTCTGCCCCGGCATCGGGCGGCCACGCCGCGCCCTGCTCGGTCACCTCGACTGCCGACGATTTCCACAGGCCCGCGGCGATCTCCTTGCGCGCGCCGTCCTCGAACACCGGCGGGGGGTGGATTTCCCCGCCCGGCGGCACGCTGCGCAGATAGGCGATCACCGCCGCCAGGTCGTCTGCGCTCAGCCGGGTGAACAGATGCGACGGCATCCCCCACAACGCCCGGTCCGCCCGCGCCCCGCCCGTGATCACCCGCGCCAGCGCCGCATCGTCATAGGTCGGCACCGCGCGCGACAGGTTCGCCGTCCACAATCGCCCGAACCCCGGCTCATTGAAATCCTCGTCGCCGGTCAGCTTCTCCCCGCCATGGCAACCGACGCAGCCGAGCACCGTCGCGACACGCTTGCCGTGCTGGACGAGGTCGGCGGAAGCGCGCTGGAACTGGACGGGAGTTGCGGTCGGTGGTTCGTCCTGCTTCGCGCAGGCGGCCAGCACAGCAGCAATCACCAATAGCATGAACCAGCGCATGTGAGCCCCCGCGTCGACGCAAGACTAGCAAGGAATGGGCGCGGTGCAATGTCAGCCATCGGCCCGCTGCGGGCCGGCAAGATTTCGCTGTCCTACACACCGGCGACGACACTAAGCGTTCGGCATGCAAAACTGCGTTGTCACTCTTTCCGTCGCTCGATCGCGCAGAATTTTTGAAGCCCGGAAGTTCGCAAACGCGCACGAACCGACTGCGACTTTTCGTTCATATGGGCCGATTGCGAAGGCCATACCGTGTGTACTTAGTGAACTTTCGCGCGCGAAACACGCTCGTCAGTGCGACCCGTGGGACTATTCGATGGGATGACGATCAGGCGATCAGCACAGCGGATCCCCCGCGAAATCGG
>JAYTAR010000051.1:0-2121 GCA_043737455.1 Sphingomonadales bacterium
GCGACCGCATCCCCGAGCGCGATGGCCCGTTCGAGCACTTCAGGCGCAGCGTTGCGATACGCCGGTCGCGCGATCGTATCGGTCCACCGCCCGGCGCACGCGTTGTCGAGCAGGACGCGCTGAAAGCAATGGTCGAGCGCGATCGGCCAGTCGCGTGAGGGCGCAAGTGCGGGCAGCGTCACCCGCGTAATCGCCAGCCAGCGCGCCTCGAGCGCCGCGCGCGCGTCAAGCGCTACGGGCACCGACATTGACGCCCATGCTCGACAGATATTTTCGTACGTTGCGGGCGGCTTGGCGGATACGCTGTTCGTTCTCGACGAGCGCGATACGCACGAAGCCCTCGCCGTCCTCGCCATAGCCGACGCCGGGCGCGACCGCGACACCCGCGTGGGTTAGCAATTGCTTGGAGAACTCCAGACTCCCCAGATGCGCGACCGCGGGCGGCAAGGGCGCCCAGGCAAACATCGATGCAGGCGGCGATGGAATCTCCCACCCCGCGCGGCCGAAGCTTTCGACGAGGACGTCGCGGCGATGATGATAGAGTGCGCGGTTCTTTTCGACGATGTCCTGCGGCCCGTTGAGCGCCGCGCACGCCGCGGCCTGGATCGGCGTGAACGCCCCGTAATCCAGATAGGATTTCACGCGTGTCATAGCCGCGATCAGCTGGGCATTGCCGACCGCAAACCCGATCCGCCACCCTGCCATCGAAAAAGTCTTGCTCAGCGAGGTGAATTCGACCGCAATGTCCTTGGCGCCCTTCACCTGCAGGACCGACGCGGTTGGCTTGCCGTCGAAATAAAGCTCCGAATAAGCAAGGTCCGAAACAATCCATACCTTGTTGTCGCGCGCCCAATCGACGAGCCGTTCATAAAAGGCCAGATCGACCGTTTCCGACGTCGGGTTCGACGGATAATTGACGACGAGCACCGAGGGCCGCGGCACGGTAAACTTCATCGCGCGTTCGAGCGCCTCGAAATACGCCTCGTCAGGTGTCGTCGGCACGCTGCGGATCGTCGCTCCGGCGATGATGAAGCCGAACGTGTGGATCGGGTAGGACGGGTTCGGCGCGAGCACGACGTCGCCGGGCGCGGTGATCGCGGTGGCAAGGCTCGCCAGCCCTTCCTTCGATCCCATCGTCACGACGACCTCGCTTTCGGGATCGAGATCGACCCCAAAGCGGCGCGCGTAATAATTGGCTTGTGCCTTTCGCAGGCCAGGAATGCCACGTGACGCCGAATAGCCGTGCGCGTCGGGCTTGCGGGCCACCTCGATAAGCTTGTCGATGACGTGTTGCGGCGGGGGCAAGTCGGGGTTGCCCATGCCCAGATCGATGATGTCCTCACCACCGCTGCGTGCCGCTGCCCGCATCGCATTCACTTCGGCGATGACATAGGGCGGCAGGCGCTTCATGCGATAGAAATCGGACATCGGTTCCTCACGATCGATCGGGCAACCCTGCTACCATGCAAACGTTCGAACCGTTAGCCCTGCAAACGAGGATGAAAATGGCCGACGAATTGCCGACCATCGTAGCACCGACCGACTTTGCCGCGGGCGTGCGGGCAGCGCTCGACGCGTGGGGGCAGTTGCTCGCGCCCATCGCGCAGGCGAACCGCAGCGCCGTCGATCCGCGCGACAAGCGCTTCGCAGGCGCCGAGTGGGAGCACCCCGTTTTCGACCTGATGCGACAGAGCTATGCGATCATGTCGAAGACCATGATGGATGCGGTCGAAGCGATGCCGGTCGATGCCGCGCAAAAGGCGCGGATGACGTTTGCGATGCGGACGATCGTGGAAGCGATGTCGCCATCGAACTCGCCGCTGACCAACCCCAAGGTGCTGAACCGTGCGCTTGACACCGGCGGCGCAAGCCTTGCGACCGGCCTCGCCCACATGCTCGCGGACTTTCAGCGCGGGCAGCTGACGCACACAGCGCCCACCGCGTTCGAGGTCGGACGCAACATCGCGATGACGCCAGGCAAGGTCGTGCACGAAACGCCGCTGTACCAACTGGTGCAATATGCGCCGACGACGCCGAACGTACTTGCGGTGCCGCTGGTAATCTTCCCGCCGTGGATCAATCGCTTTTACATCCTCGACCTCAGCCCCGAGAAGAGCTTCA
>JAYTAR010000052.1:0-2115 GCA_043737455.1 Sphingomonadales bacterium
GCGCCCGACCGACCGCCGACGATGTCGCGGACGCCAGCGAACAGATCCTTGAAAATGTTCGCGCCCACGATGACCTCGCCGGTCACCACGCCCAGATAATCACGCGCCGGACGCCCCTCGATCACGCTGGTTGTCGAAATGATCATCGTCGATGCTCCCCACGGACTGGACATTGCCGCTCTCCTGCGCCGGACGATCCCGGCCAACGCGATATGGGCGCGCCGTGCGCAGGTTCAATCAAGCGAGGCCAAGCGCGGTCTTGTACATGTCGAGCAAGGTTTCCGCCTCGTCGCGCGCGTCCTTTTCCATCTTTCGCAGACGGATGACCTGGCGCATGATCTTGGGATCGTAGCCGACCGCCTTGGCCTCGCCATAGACGTCCTTGATATCGTCGGCGATGCCCTTCTTTTCTTCTTCCAGCCGCTCGATCCGCTCGATCAACAGCCGCAGCTGGTCGGCTTGAATTAAATCGCTCAAAGTTCTGATCCCCGTTGTGAACAACGCCGATAGGCGACGATGCCGCGTTGCTCAACCGCCGCCGCGCGGCTAACGGGCACGCGGTTTCACGGGAGAAGCGCCTTGCACCGCACCCTGCCTCCCCGCGCGCGTAAGGTTCGCGTGCTCGCGACGCTTGGCCCCGCGAGCAACACGTCGGCTATGATCGAAGCGCTGGCACGTGCCGGTGCCGACGCGTTCCGGATCAACATGAGCCATGCGACGCATGCCGACCATGCGCCTGTCATCGCCGCGATTCGGGGTCTGGAAAGATCGCTGGGTCGCCCGATGACGATCCTTGCCGATCTGCAGGGTCCAAAATTGCGCGTCGGCACGTTCGTCGATGGCAAGGTCATGCTGCCGACGGGCGATGTCTTCCGGCTCGACCGCGACCCGGCGCCGGGCGACTCAACGCGCGTCTGCCTGCCGCACCCCGAAATCTTTGCAGCGCTCAAGGTCGGCGCGCGCGTGCTGCTCGACGATGGCAAATTGGTTTTGCGCGTTACCGAATTGCACCCTGACCATGCGATGACAATCGTCGTGACCGGCGGGTTGCTGTCGGACCGCAAGGGGCTCAACGTGCCCGATGTGGTCGTGCCGATGGCGGCGCTGACCGCCAAGGACCGCGCCGACCTGAACTTCGCGCTCGACCAGGGCGTCGACTGGGTCGCGCTGTCTTTCGTCCAGCGTCCCGAAGACCTTGCCGAGGCACGCCAGCTCATTCAGGGCCGCGCCGCGCTGCTCGCCAAAATCGAAAAGCCCGCCGCGCTCGAGCGGCTTGAGGAGATCGTCGAGCTGGCCGATGCGGTGATGGTCGCGCGCGGCGACCTGGGTGTCGAGCTACCTCCCGAAGCCGTCCCGCCCGCGCAGAAGCGGATCGTCGAGGTGGCGCGCATGATGGGACGCCCGGTCGTCGTCGCGACGCAGATGCTCGAATCGATGATCACCAGCCCGTCGCCGACGCGCGCCGAAGTGTCCGACGTCGCGACCGCGATCTACGACGGTGCCGACGCGGTGATGCTGTCGGCCGAAAGCGCGACAGGCGCCTGGCCGCTGGAGGCGGTCGCGATGATGAACCGCATCGCGATCAGCGTCGAAGCCGATCCTGGTTATGCGGCGCGATTGCACTTCACGCAGACCAAGTCCGACCCGACCACCGCCGACGCGCTTGCCGAAGCCGCGCGCGCGATCGCGGTGACGGTCGGCGCAAAGACAATCGTATGCTTCACGACGTCGGGTTCGACCGCGCGCCGCGTCGCGCGCGAGCGTCCATCGGTCCCGTTACTGGTGATGACGCCCAAACCCGCCACCGCGCGACGGCTGGGGCTGCTGTGGGGCGCGCATGCGGTCAGCACGCGCGACGTTCACAATTTCGAAGAAATGGTCGCCAAGTCGAAGCGAATGGCACTGCGTCACGGTCTGGCGGGCGCGGGTGACCGCATCATCGTGATGGCGGGCGTTCCCTTCGGAACGCCCGGCTCCACCAACGTGCTTCACATCGTGCGGCTGACAGGGGACGAGTTGAAGACGGTGGGGAGGTAGCTGCACCCTTCCCTCCCCCGAGCGAAGCGAGGGGCTGTTTCGAGCGCAGCGAGAACGCTCAGCGGCGGCGGTCTCGCT
>JAYTAR010000053.1:0-2114 GCA_043737455.1 Sphingomonadales bacterium
GCCGGTGGCGCTCAAGCTCGACTTTCTGGCATGCACCGACAAGATTTGCGTGCCGCAAAGCGCGGCGCTGGCACTCGAGCTCAGTGTCGGCGACGGCACACCCAACCAGCGCACGGCGTTCGACGCGTGGCGTGCGCGGCTGCCCGTACCGCTTGGCGGCGAGGCGCGCTTTGCCCGCGCGGGCGCGACGCTGCGGCTCGCGATCCCGTATCCGGCGGCGGCGGCACTGGGCGACGCGCATTTCTTCCCCGCCACGCGCGGCCTGATCGTCGATGCAGGGGCGCAGAAGTTCGCGCGCGATGGCGATACGCTGATCGCCGAGCTGCCCGCGCCACCTGACGCTGCCGGGGCCGGGGCCGGCGCCGTGGCGGGCGTGCTCGCGCTGGGCGACGGGCGCGGCTTGACGATCGCCGCGGTGCCGGGGCCGGTGCCAACGCTGCCCCAAGAATCGTCGACGTCGAGCAGCGCACTTGGGCCGATCCTGTTGGCGCTCGGTGGCGCGATCCTCGGCGGGCTGATCCTGAACGTCATGCCGTGCGTCTTCCCGATTCTGAGCTTGAAGGCGCTCAGCCTGGCCAAGGCGGGCGGCGGCGAGGCGGCGGCGCGGCGCGACGCGCTCGGCTATACTGCGGGCGCGGTGCTCGTCTGCGTCGCGCTTGGGGGGGCGATCCTGGCACTACGCGCGGCCGGGGCGAGCGTGGGCTGGGCGTTCCAGTTGCAGGACCCGCGCGTCATCGTCGGTCTGATCGTTCTCGTCACCGCGATCGCGCTGAACCTGGGCGGCCTGTTCGAGCTTCCGAGCGTCGCGGGCAATCTAGCGACGGGCAATAGCGTCGCAACCGGAGCGCTCGCCGCGTTCGTCGCGACGCCGTGCACCGGGCCGTTCATGGGCGCTGCGCTCGGCGCGGCGCTCGTGCTGCCGATCTGGGCGGCGCTCGCGGTCTTCGCGGGGCTTGGGTTCGGCTTAGCGCTGCCGTTCCTCGCGCTCGGCTTCGTGCCCCCACTGCGGCGGCGACTGCCAAGGCCGGGCGCGTGGATGGCCACGCTACGCCGTGTGTTGAGCCTGCCGATGTTCGCGACCGCGCTCGGCCTGGTCTGGCTGCTCGGGCGTCAGGCGGGGAGCGACGCGGTCGTCGTCGCGCTGGCGGCCGCGCTCGCCGCCGCGCTGTTCCTGTGGTGGGCGGGTCTGCGTCAAGCACGCGGACGCGGCGGGCTCGCGCTGGGGGCGTCGCTCGCGCTCGTCGCGACCGCGCTCGCGATCGTCGGGCTGCCCACCACGCCCTCGACGGCCGCGGTGGCAAGCACGCGCGGCAAGCCGTTCAGCGAAGCGCGTCTTGCGACATTACGAGCGGAGGGACGCCCGGTGTTCGTCTATTTCACCGCCGACTGGTGCCTGACGTGCAAGGTGAACGAACGCGTCGCGATCGATCAGCCGTCGGTCGCCGCGGCGTTCAAGGCGGCGGGCATCGTGACTTTGGTGGGCGACTGGACGCGGCCCGATCCTGCAATCGGGCGCTTCCTTGAGGCGCAGGGGCGGTCGGGCGTGCCGCTTTACCTGTTCTATCCGTCGAAGGGCGACGTTCAAGTTTTGCCACAGGTGCTGATGCCAGGGATGCTGGTGGCGCTGAAGGGTTAAGAGGAAGACCCTCACCTCCCGCTGCGCGGGCCCCTCCTCTCCCGCAAAAGCGGGAGAGGGAACTCTAAAGCCCTCTCCCGCCTTCGCGGGAGAGGGTTGGGTGAGGGCCTTCTTCTTTTCTAGCCCTTACTCCCCGAACGCCGCCAGCGCCGCTTCTGCGACTTCGACGCCCCATTCCTGCACGAAATGCTCGGCGTCGGCGATGACCAGCGGCTCGGGACACCCGCGAATGTTCGTGCGAAGCGCCGCCATCGCTTCGACGCCGATCACCGGGTCTGCCGCGCCGACCGCCATGAAGCTTTGTCCGGACCATTCGTCGCGCCACCAGTCGCGTGCCACGCGGCTGATGTGCGCACCGCCCGCGTGCGCGGAGTCGGGCACCAATTCGGGAAACGCGCGCACCCCGGCCTTGTAGCGCACGTCGGGATAGGGCGCGGCGTAGGCCGCGGCTTCGCCCTCGGTCAGCACCGGCGCTGAC
>JAYTAR010000054.1:0-2112 GCA_043737455.1 Sphingomonadales bacterium
GCGCATTTCACACCGACGCCGTAGCGGCGGATCGCGTTCGCCGAATCGACGGTAATCTTGTCGTTCGTGGCGTCGCGCGCCTCGATACCGAGGTCGTAATAATGCAGGTCGATGTCGAGATACGGCTTGATCAGGCGCTCACGGATCCATTCCCAGATGATCCGCGTCATCTCGTCGCCATCGATTTCGACGACGGGGTTCTTCACCTTGATCTTGGCCATAATTTCGTCCTTGGCGGAGAGGTCGATTTCGCTTCGCTCTAGGCAAGCGAGGCGGGGCAATCAACCGCGTGCAGCCATGCGTTGCCCGAAAGTCACGTGTCGCCTATGGCATGCGTCATGTCGCAACCCTTAACCGGCTCGACCGGTACCCCGACCGTGCGATGGCGCTTTCCCACGGTCCACCCCGACGGTCGCAAGTTCGTCGCGATCGCCGCAGCCATCGCCTTGTTTCTTGCTTGGATGGAGTGGGAGACGCTCGCCTGGCCCATGCTCGGCGTCACCATCTGGGTCGCGGCTTTCTTTCGCGATCCCGTGCGCGCGGTGCCGCAGGGGGCTGACCTGATCGTCGCCCCGGCCGACGGACTGGTGACGCTGATCCGCGACGTGATGCCCCCGCGCGAAATTGGGGGTGTGCTCGGCGACGTGCCGATGACGCGCGTGTCGATCTTCATGAGCGTGTTCGACGTTCATATCCAGCGAAGCCCGATCGCGGGCACGATTCGCCAAGTCGTTTATATATCAGGTAAATTCGTCAATGCGGACCTCGACAAGGCGAGCGAGGACAATGAGCGGCAGCACATCGTCGTCGAGCGCAACGACGGGCTTCGGCTGGGCTTCACGCAGATCGCGGGGCTCGTCGCGCGACGTATCGTGCCGTTCGTGAAGCCGGGCGACATGGTTGCGGGCGGGCAACGCGTAGGGCTGATCCGCTTCGGCAGCCGTGTCGACGTTTATCTTCCCGCGGGTGCTGCGCCTTTGGTCGCGCTGGGCCAGCGCACCGTCGCCGGGGAAACCGTGCTGGCGCGGCTCGGGCAGGCGGCAGCGGCGTCGGCTGTCTTGCAATGAAAGCGCCGCTTCGCCGCGGCATTCCGCTACGCGCGGTCGCACCGAATGCCGTTACCGCCTTGGCACTGTGTTCGGGCCTGACGGCAGTGCGCTTCGCGATCGGCGGGCAGTGGGAACTCGCGCTCGCGGCTATCGTCGTCGCTGGCATACTCGACGGCCTCGACGGGCGTATTGCGCGGATGTTGAAGGGGGAAAGTCGCTTCGGCGCGGAACTCGACTCGTTGTCCGACGTGATCGCCTTTGGCGTGGCGCCCGCACTCGTGCTGTTCCTGTGGAGCTTAGTCGACGTGCCGCGTCTCGGCTGGGTGTTTGCGCTCTCGTTCACCGTGTGCGCGGCGCTTCGTCTGGCGCGCTTTAATGCTGCAATCGATGCTCAGGAGCAGCCGCACAAATCGGCAGGATTTTTGACTGGCGTCCCCGCTCCCGCGGCGGCTGGGCTAGCTTTGCTGCCGATCTACCTCTGGCTCATCACCGATACGGTATGGATGCGGTCACCGTTCGTTGTTGCGCCTTGGCTAGCGTTCGTAGCGTTCCTTATGATCTCGAGCGTAGCGACCTACAGCTGGTCGTCGCTACGACTCCGTCGAAACATCCGGTTCGAGGCGCTCGCCGGAATTGCGATCGTCTTCGGCGCCTTGCTTTCAGCACCATGGGCAACCTTGAGCGTGATTTGCGTCGTCTACCTTCTCGCAATCCCACTCAGCTGGCGAAGCTACGCTCGGATCAAGCGGCAGCGCGTAACGCCGGCTTCCGCAACGGTGTCGACTGCGGCGTGAACCGCGAACGGCGAGCGTTCAACACTGGCGATAACGGCTGCGGTGTGCCGCGCAATGCACCCACAATCTTGCCGGAGTTGGACTTGATCGTATCGACGATCACCCAAAGGGCGGAAATCAGCACCGCAATCGGCACCAGCAGGGTAACGAACTGAAACATAAAGGTTCCTTCCAATCCTTTGTTAACCTTCCGCGAATCAAGCGGTTCCGTGTTCGCTGTATGTTCCGTTAGATGCGCCTTGTCAACGGCTCGCCGACGGCCTAGAGAC
>JAYTAR010000055.1:0-5363 GCA_043737455.1 Sphingomonadales bacterium
TAATCATCGGCGGGCGTCTTTTCTTGATGAGTTTCGAAGGACCTTCACTGCATTACTTTGACCGCGACATCGCGCGCTACCGACAGATGGTCGCCAGCGCGCGAGTCGAGTGATCGATCAGGCGAACTGTCCCGGTCCGTCGGGAGTGGGTTCGTTCATCGGTGCGGGCTGATCGAAATCATCGGGCATTGGGGGCAGTTCGGTCGGCGCCTGGCTTGGCTGCGGCGAGTCGACGGGACCGTAGTCGGGGATCGGTGAAGGGACGCTGGCCATTGGACTTCTCCTTGTGTCATCCAAACGTCTTGTCAGGATAATGGCTCCCTTGCTCTCCGCGCGCGCGGTCCATATAGACGCGCGCCTTGTCGGCGCTTCGGCAGGCGGGCGTGGCGAAACTGGTAGACGCGCCAGATTTAGGTTCTGGTATCGCAAGATGTGGGGGTTCGAGTCCCTTCGCCCGCACCAGTTTGGGTGATCGGACCCTTCGGGGGCTCGGGCACTCCGACAAGGTTTTCGGGCGTGGACGAAGAGATAAGCGGATCCGCACTAACGCGGGATCGAATGGGAACGACGACGACATGCAGATTGCCGAAACGCTGAACGAAGGCCTGGCGCGAGCCTTTACGCTGACCATCCCGGCCGCCGAGATCGAGGCGCTTGTCGAGGCCGAGGTCAAGAAGGCGGCTCCGCAAGTCCGGATGCCCGGTTTTCGTCCCGGAAAGGTGCCTGCCAATCTTGTACGCAAGATGCATGGGCCGGCCTTGCAGCAGGAGGCGCTGTCGACCGCCGTGCAAAGCAGCGTTGCCAAGCTGGTCGCCGACAAGGGATTGCGGCCGGCAATGCAGCCGTCGGTTGCACTGACCGAGGACTATTCGCACGGCAAGGATGCCGAAGTCACGGTCGCGCTCGAGGTGCTGCCCGACGTGCCGACGCCGCAGATCGACGGGTTGAAGCTCGAGCGGCTCACCGTCGCCGTCGATGACGCGGCGGTCAATGCGCAGATCGAGACGCTCGTCGCGCAGCAAAAGACCTTCGACCCAGCGCCCGATGGGCATGCCGCGGCGATCGGCGACCTTGTCGTGATGGACTTTCTTGGCAAGGTCGACGGCGTGCCGTTCGATGGCGGCAAGGGCGAAGCCATGTCGATCGAGATCGGCTCGGGCCGTCTCATACCCGGTTTCGAGGACCAGCTGGTCGGCGCAACACCAGGCGAAAATCGCACGATCGAGGTGACTTTTCCCGACGATTACAATGTCGATTATCTGAAGGGGAAGCCCGCAACCTTCGAATTGTCGGTCACCGAGGTCAAGATCGCTAAGGCGGGTATCGCCGACGATGCGTTCGCCAAGACATTGGGTCTCGAAGATCTGGCGCAGCTTAGATCGCTGCTACAGGGGCAGATCGAACAACAGCATTCGGGGCTCACCCGCACGCACATGAAGCGCAAGCTGCTCGATCAGCTGGCCAACGCTCATGACTTCCCCGTTCCGCCGTCGATGGTCGAAGCCGAGTTCGGGCAAATCTGGCAGCAGCTCGAGCGCGAAGCCGATCAGGAGGCCGATCCGCAAGGCGCGCGCGTCGAAATGGAAAGTGACCGCGAGGATTACCGCCGCATTGCCGAGCGGCGTGTACGCTTGGGACTGCTGCTTTCCGAGATCGGGCAGGCGAACGGCGTTCAGATCACTCAAGTGGAGATGGATCGCCTGATCGCTCAAGCGGCGCAGCAATATGATCCAAAGGATCGTGAGCGCTTCATGCAATATATCCAGCAAGAGCCGATGGCTGCTGCTCAATTGCGCGCGCCCCTTTACGAGGACAAGGTCGTCGACTTTTTGTTCGGCAAGGCCGAGATTGCCGAACGTTCGACCACCCAGGCCGAACTCGAGGCCGCGATCGAAGCCGAGGACGGTGCACTCGCGCACGTCCATGGGCCCGACTGCGATCATGACCACGACCATGCGCCCGCACCCGCGCCCGAGTTGAAGAAGAAGGCGAGCGCAAGGAAGGGCAAGCCGGCGACCGAGAAAGTCGCCGTGGTCGAGGGAACGCTGGTGACCGAGGAGAGCGGCGGGGTCGCTGTGAGCAAAGGCGCAGTCGAGGAGGTCGTCGTCACCAAGGCCAAGCGCAAGGCCCCGACGAAAATTAAGGCGACGGATTAGGCTTTCGCGTCGCCGATGAGCAGGGGAGAAGTCGTGAAGATCGCGGTCCTGCTGCCCTGCTACAACGAGGAAGCCGCGATCGCGCAAACGGTTGCGGCGTTCCGGATGGCACTGCCGAACGCCACAGTTTACGTCTACGATAATAATTCGACCGACGATACGCGTGCGGTCGCAGCCGCTGCCGGCGCGCTGGTGCGCAGTGAGCGGATGCAGGGCAAGGGCAATGTCGTGCGACGTATGTTCGCCGACATCGACGCCGACGTGTTCGTCATGGCGGATGGCGATGCAACCTACGACGCCGCGGCTGCGCCCCGGTTGGTTGCGCAACTGCAGTCCGAATGTCTCGACATGGTCGTTGGCGCGCGCCGATCGGAGGTCGAGGCGGCGTACCGGCGCGGTCACCGTTTCGGCAACGCAATGCTGACGACGATGCTGGCGTGGGTGTTCGGACGCAGCTTCAACGACGTCTTGTCGGGTTACCGCGTATTCTCACGCCGCTTCGTGAAAAGCTTCCCGGTGCTGTCCGCAGGGTTCGAGATCGAAACCGAGATCAGTGTCCATGCGCTCGAATTGCGCATGCCCGTTGCCGAGGTGGTGACGAGCTATGCCGCGCGACCTCCGGGATCGGTGTCCAAGCTGAACACTTATGGCGACGGCTGGCGGATCCTTCGGACGATCGCGATGCTGGCGCGGTTCGAACGGCCGCTAGCGTTCTTCGGCGCCGTCGGTATGGCGCTCGCGCTCATTGCCTTGGCACTGTCGGTGCCGCTGGTGCTGACGTATCTCGACACCGGACTCGTGCCGCGCTTCCCGACCGCGATCCTCGCGACCGGGTTGATGATCCTGGCATTTCTAAATTTCTTTGCCGGGCTTATTCTCGATACGGTCGTACGCGGGCGACGCGAGGTGCGGCGGCTCGCCTATCTGCAATATCCGCCGCCGGACGACGTTTCCTAATCCCCACTTGAACCGCAGCTTTCGACCGACGAAATAGGATGACGGCAAAAGGACCAAGGAATTTACCGCATCATGAGCACGCCCGACCACGCTGACATTATTGGCGGCCTCGTCCCGATCGTTATCGAACAATCGACGCGCGGCGAACGTAGTTTCGACATCTATTCGCGGCTGTTGCGCGAGCGGATCATCTTCGTGACCGGCGGGGTCGAGGATCACATGGCGTCGGTCATCACCGCGCAATTGCTGTTCCTTGAATCGGAGAATCCGAAGAAGGACATCTACATGTACATCAACTCGCCAGGCGGGGTGGTTACGGCGGGTCTCGCGATTCACGACACGATGCACTATATCCGCCCCGATGTTGCAACGGTCTGCATTGGGCAATGTGCATCGATGGGCAGTTTCCTGCTTGCGGCGGGGACCAAGGGCAAGCGGGTGGCACTGACCAATAGCCGTATTATGATCCACCAGCCATCGGGCGGTGCGCAAGGTATGGCGTCGGACATCGAGATACAGGCGAAGGAAATCCTTCGCATGCGCCACCGCCTCAACACGCTTTACGCCGAATATACGGGAAAGACTGTCGAGGAAATCGAGCGCGCTATGGATCGTGACAATTTTCTTGAGGCCGATGAGGCGCTTGCGTTCGGCTTGGTCGACGAAGTGATGGCGAAGCGACCGACGCCTGTCGAGGATTGAGCTTATTCCACCTGACGCGGCAACGCAGGCGGCGGCGACAAATTGACGATTGCCCGTTAGGGGTTTGACAGTAACATGCGTGTCACGTGGCTCGTGACCAATAGGAAGTGTGAATGACGAAACTTAGCGGCTCCGACTCCAAGTCGACGCTCTACTGTTCGTTCTGCGGCAAGTCGCAGCACGAGGTCCGCAAGCTGATTGCGGGGCCGACGGTCTTTATCTGCGACGAGTGCGTCGATCTGTGCAACGACATCATCCGCGAAGAGACGAAGTCGGCGCTGACATCGAAGAAGGATGGAGGCGTGCCGAGCCCGCAGGAAATCTGCGATGTGCTCGACAGCTATGTCATTGGGCAAAAAAAGGCCAAGCGCGTCCTCTCGGTCGCGGTGCACAACCATTACAAGCGATTGGCGCACGGGCAGAAGGGCGCTGACGTCGAGCTGGCGAAGTCCAACATCCTGCTTGTGGGGCCGACGGGCTGCGGCAAGACATTGCTTGCGCAAACGCTCGCGCGCATCCTCGACGTGCCGTTCACGATGGCTGACGCAACGACGCTGACCGAGGCAGGTTATGTGGGCGAGGATGTTGAGAACATCATCCTGAAGCTGCTGCAGGCGTCGGACTATAACGTCGAGCGAGCGCAGCGCGGCATCGTTTACATCGACGAGATCGACAAGATCAGTCGCAAGGCCGAAAACCCCTCGATCACGCGCGACGTGTCGGGCGAGGGCGTTCAGCAGGCACTGCTGAAAATGATGGAAGGCACGATAGCGAGCGTACCACCGCAGGGTGGGCGCAAACATCCGCAGCAGGAATTCCTGCAGGTGGATACGACCAACATCCTGTTCATCTGCGGCGGGGCCTTTTCAGGCCTCGAAAAGATCATCGGCGATCGTTTGCAGGGCAAGTCGATCGGGTTTGGCGCGCATGTTGCCGCGCCCGACGAACGGCGCACTGGCGAGATTCTACAGAAGTGCGAACCTGAAGATTTGCTGAAGTTCGGGCTGATCCCCGAGTTCGTCGGGCGACTGCCGGTCATTGCGACGCTCGAGGATCTGGACACCGACGCGCTGGTCAAAATTCTGACCGAGCCCAAGAATGCGCTGGTGAAGCAGTATCGCAAGTTGTTCGACATGGAAGATGTCGAACTTGGCTTTACGGACGAGGCGTTGGTGGCGATCGCCAAGAAGGGGATCGAACGCCGTACCGGCGCGCGCGGTTTGCGCTCGATCCTCGAATCGATCTTGCTCGACACGATGTTCGACCTGCCGGGCATGGATGGCGTCGATGAGGTTATGATCGACAAGGACGTCGTCGCTGGCACTAAGGAGCCGGTGCGGGTCTATTCGTCGAAGGAAAAGACCGGCGAGGCTGCCTGACTTCGCGAAAGGGCGTAGCGACTGTTGCCGCTACGCCCTTTCGATCAGGCTTTCGCCTTGAGGGTCTTGGCCACGGCAAATCCGTGCTTTTCAAGTCCAGCGATGATCTTTTTCGCGCCTTCGAGATCGCCCCAGAACATCGGGCCACCGCGATAGACGGGCCAACCAT
>JAYTAR010000056.1:0-5351 GCA_043737455.1 Sphingomonadales bacterium
GCTGCCCAACATGGTGGTGATGGCACCGTCGGACGAGGCCGAACTCGTCCACATGACTTACACCGCCGCCTGCCACGATTCAGGGCCGATCGCGCTGCGTTATCCGCGCGGGAACGGCACAGGCGTCGCATTACCCGAGGTGCCGGTGCGGCTCGAAATCGGCAAGGGGCGGATCGTCCGCACCGGCAAGAAGATTGCGATTATCTCGCTGGGCACGCGGCTCGAGGAAGCGCTGAAGGCTGCCGACGCGCTCGAGGCCAAGGGGCTGAGCACGACGGTGGCCGACCTACGCTTCGCCAAGCCGCTCGACACTAGCTTGATCCGCAAGCTGCTGACCACGCACGAAGTCGCGGTGACGGTCGAGGAGAACAGCATAGGTGGCTTCGGCGCCCACGTGCTGACGATGGCGAGCGACGAGGGGCTGACCGATGCTGGCCTTAAGCTCCGCACACTGCGCCTGCCCGACGCCTTCCAAGACCACAACAAGCCCGAGGTGCAGTATCGCGAAGCCGGGCTCGATGCCGAGGCGATCGTCGATGCCGTGCTGAAAGCGCTGCGGGTGAACGACGTGGGGGTAATAGGGGTGCGGGCCTGACACGCGACCTCGCGACTTTGCGTGGTTTCCGAGTGCTCCCGTCGTGATGATGTCGCCATGCGCGATAACGACGAGAACGCCATGGACATGATCGGCACAGCTCGGCGGTGCCGCTGCGTTTTTCGGGGTTCCTGCGCTCCTCAGTCTAAGTAACGTCCCATTGCGAGCAGCGAGCAAGGAGCGATAATGAACAATGCTGCAGATAGGTAAAGCACCTGATCGTAGCTACCGGTGCGGTCGAACGTCATCGCAAAGACAATCGGTGCTACCGCGCCGCCGAGGCTCATGCCGATCTGTTGGAGTGCGTAGCTGAACCCGTAGTGCCGCATGCCGAAATAGCGCGAGCAAAGATATGCGACGGTGTCGAACTCCGCGCCGGCCGCCAAGCCGATCGCCGCTACCGCCAAGCCGATGGCCGGACCCTGCGGCAGCTGATCGCTCGCCAGTAGCAGACACGACAGCGCTGGCAGAGCGAGGAAGCCGAGCGCCACTCCCGGTGCCCAGAACCGGTCGATCAATATTCCCGCCGCGATGCGACCGAAGATTACCGCCAGACCGGTAAGGCCAACATAATATGCGGCCGTCGTCGCGGGCATGCCGCGATCGGTAAGCATCGGCACCAGATTGGGGATTAGGCCACTTACGCCGAATGTAACGACGGCAAACACCGCACTCATCAGCCAGAATCGGTAACCACGTAAGATGGCGCGGACCGACAGTCCCGGCAGCGACGCGTTAGTACGATCGGCGTCGGTCGCATCGGGCCTGACAACCGGATCCCGATAGATAAACCCGGTGACGGGCAACGCTACAATTAGCACGATCAGCCCCAGCGCCGCATAACCCCCCCGCCAGCCAAGCTCGGCAATCACCGGGCTAATCGCCATCGGTACAACAAACGCTGCCAACCCACTCCCGGCCAGCGTGAGGCCCAGCGCCGTGCCACGCGCGTCGGCAAACACCGCGATCACGTTGCGCGTCCAGGTGATCGGGGCCGTGCCCGTGCCTATCACACCAAGCGCGCCCCATAGCGCCACCCAGACTCCTGCGTTTGACGGGGCCATCGCCAGGGCTAGAAACCCCAGCCCCAGATCGCCTTGGCTGATCATCGCCACACGGCGGGCACCAAAGCGATCGGCAGCCATACCCCATGCCCAACCGCTCAGCAGCATGCCGACAATCATTGCGGTAAAGCCCGACTGAACCTGTCCGCGGCTCCAGCCGAATTCGGCGGCTATTGGCTTTGTAAAGATTCCGAGCGTGTAGAACGGCAGCGCGGAGATTCCTAAAGCCACGCCGACCGCGCCCGCCGCCACGATAAGACCGCCCCCGCCACGCGCTTCTTTGAAGAATTGTCCCAACACTCAACTTGGATTCGCCACAGGCAGGTCACCCGTTATACCCGCCGCCGCTCTGTCCGCAGACCGGATAATCGCAGCATCCGCGGCTGAATAATGATCGTTGCGTGAACAATCTTCAGCAGTTGTGGCGCGTGTCGCGAGCGCGGATTGAGGATTGTCGCGATTTTACACGATCCGTCAAATGAGGAGTTTCTGTCATGGCATTCTCCCGCCCGATCATCACCCTGTTACTCGCACCTAGCGCCCTTGCGGCTCAGGCAGCGCAAAGTCCCGCCGGGCAGCCCGCCGCCGACGTCGCAGACATCGTTGTCACCGCCCAACGGCGCGAGCAGCGGCTGCAAGACACGCCGATCGCGATCACCGCGCTGTCAGGTGCGCTGCTCGAAAATCGCCAGATTCAGGACACGCGCGACCTTAGCCGTACGGTGCCCAATCTGGTTCTGCTGCCCCTGACCGGCAGTCGGTCGAGCGTTCAGCTCAGCCTCCGCGGCGGCTCCGAACAGGCGGCCGGGCTGGTCACGTCCGAACCTGCGGTCGCGTTCTACGTCGATGATGTCTATCGCGGGCGGCTGGGCGGCGGCAACCTCCAGCTGATCGATATCGAACGGATCGAGGTTCTGCGCGGCCCGCAGGGGACGCTGTACGGCCGCAATGCCTTTTCAGGCGCGGTCAAGATCATCACGCGCTCGCCGCTCAACCGACAGTGGATCGAGGGTGAGGTCCAATATGGCCGCTTCGATGAATATCGGGTCGCTGGCACGGCCGGTGGCCGCGTCGGTGAAACGGTCGGCGCGTCAATCTCTGCCTTGTACCGTCAGCGCGATGGCTACATCGACAATATCGCGCTGGGGCGCAAAGTCGGGCGTGAAAACAGTTTTGCCATTCGCGGCAAGCTAGAGGTCGAGCTGACGCCGACGGTCACGCTGTCGACGCAGGCGAGCTACACGCGCGACCGTAATGACGGGACCGCCAATCTGGTGCCAATTACGACACGCGTACCGTTGCCGACGACCGCCGCCAACTTCATCACGACCAACGACGTTATCTTTCTCGCAGGGCGCGACTATGCGACCTTGTCGCCAACGCCGCCCGATGGCCGCACCGACCAATTCGCAGCATCGGTCGACTTCACCGCCGACCTCGGTGGGGCGACGTTGCGCTCGATCACCGCATTCGTCGACACGCGCGACGGGTTCCGATTCGATCTGTCGGGCGGGCGTCGCCTGCCGCCGCCCGCAACCGGTTTTTTCGTCGGCAGCCTCGACCGGACCTCGCGGGCGAGCACGCAGCAGTTCAGTCAGGAGCTCCAACTGCTCGGCAAGGCGTTCGACGATCGTCTCGACTGGATCGTCGGTGCCTATTATTTTCAGGAGGACAGCAAGCAGACGTTGAACGACCTGCTCTCGCTGGGTCCGACGACGGTGTTGACATTGCTCCCGACACGCATCGACACTAACACCAAGAGCTATGCCGCTTTCGCGCAGGGCACCTTCGCGATCACCGATGCGCTCAAAGTCACGGCAGGCCTTCGATATTCGCGAGATCGCAAGCGTCTCGACGGCGACATTCAGAACCGGCTGCCGTTTGGCCCTGGCCCGGCAATCGCGCTGACCAACGTGCGGCTGTCGCCGTCGTTCGAGTCGTGGACCCCGCGGTTCGGGATCGATTACAAACCGACGGACAATGTCCTCGTCTATCTGTCGGCCAGCCGCGGGTTCAAGGCAGGCGGATTCAATGGTCTGGCTCTGGGTAATCCGGGTGTGTTCTCAACCGTTTATGAACCGCAAACAGTATGGGCCTATGAAGCGGGCGTGAAGCTGTCGACGCGCGATCGCAAGCTGACCGCAAACCTGTCGGTCTTCCGCAACGAGTTTTCTGCGCTACAGCAGACGTCGCAAATCGCCCCGGGGTCGTTTGCGGTTCAGAATGTCGGATCGGGACGGCTCGACGGGCTTGAACTCGAACTCAGCGCCAATCCGCTGCCCGGCCTTGATCTGTTCGCCAATCTCGCGCTCAACGACGACAAGTATCGAAGGCTCAACCCGGGGGCCGATGCCGCGCGCTTTGGTGCGACACGTCTGCCGCTGACATCGAAGTGGAGCTATCAGGTCGGCGCGAGTTACGTCACGCAGCCGGTTATTGCCGACCGGATGAAGATACGTGTATCGGCAAATTACGCGGTTCGCGGCAGCTATTTCTCGGTGGTCAACAACTTGCTGCGTACTGAAGGCTATGGCTTGCTCGATGCGGCGGTGGCGTTGGTCGAGCGCGACGATCGCTGGTCGTTGGCGCTGGGCGGGCGCAACCTGACTAACAAGCTTTACTTCACGACGGCGGCCACGGCCGACGCAATTGCGATCGGCGAACCGCGCACATGGACGCTGACGTTTCGCACGAAGTTTCGATAAGTCATGGATCTGCCAGCGCTCAAGCAGCGGTACGATGAAGACGGCGTCGTATTGATCGAAGCCGCATTCACCGAGTGGGTCGAACCGCTCAACGTCGCATTCGATCGGCTGATCGGTCATGTAAAGGCTGACAAACCGCTCCCGCGCGACCGCCGCGAAACCGCCAATGATGAAGCCGTCAAGCCAATGAGCGGCGATCACGACCCAGCGACGGGTCAAGCCCACCTGCGCAACGGCGTGCCGCATGATCCCGCACTGTGGGACTGGGCGGTGCATTCGCCGGCCGCCGAGGTGGTCGGCACGCTGACCGGATCGCGCGGGGTACAGTTCTGGTACGATCTGTGGTTCTGCAAAGAACCTTCGCAGGCACCCGCAGCGGGAGCGACGCCGTGGCACCACGATGCGACCGGGCATCCTTTTGTCGGTGATGCTATTCCGTCGTTGTGGATCGCACTTAGCGACGTGGGCTTGGACGATGCCCCGCTCCAAACCCTGCCCGGCAGCCACCGCGATCCCCGGCTGTTTCGCCCGCCGGTCGCAAGCGCGGCGCATGGGATCGGCGACACGCCGACCGGCTTTTCACCGATCGAGGACATGCGCGCGCATGTTGATGCGCGACGATCCGATGTTCAGACCTGGACCTGCCGGGCGGGCGACGCGCTGTTGATCCACCCGATGACCTGGCACGCGTCGCTGCCGCAAATCGGGACGCGACGCCGCCTGGCAATCTCGTCGCGCTGGATCGGCGACGGGCTGCGCTGGGCACCAGGACCGTTTAGCTTCGCCGGCTTCCACGACGGTGTCGCGCAGTTGCAAAACAGGGATGAAACTGACCGGCCCCCACTGAGTGGTCCGTATTGATCGTTAGTGCATTGTCACCTTCATCGCCAGTGTCGGCCGGAGGTGGAGCGAAGCGGAACCGGAGGGCGGCACTGGCGATGGAACGGCTTCGGGGGCCGGTGGGCGGTAGCCCAGGCTGCTGTGCGG
>JAYTAR010000057.1:0-12937 GCA_043737455.1 Sphingomonadales bacterium
CGCTCCATTCAACTGCGTCGCGGCGGCAAGCTGATCTCGGACTTCGATTTGTACGATCTGCTGCTGCGCGGCGACAAGAGCGCGGACAAGATTTTGCAGAACGGCGACGTCATCTATCTCGCTCCGGTCGGGCCGCAGGCGGCGGTTATCGGCAGCGTGAACAACGAGGCGATCTTCGAGGCGGCCCCGAACGAAACGGTTGCCGATCTGCTGCTCGAGGCCGGCGGCATCAACACTGTCGCCGACGACACGCGCGCACTGTTGCTCGATCCGCTGAAGGACACGTCGATCGGCTGGGAAGAATTGCTTCCCGCCGAAGCGCGTGTGCGAAAAGTTCCGCGCGCCGCAATCATCCGGGTGTTATCAGGTGTAGGGCTGGTGCGCCCGCGAGCGCGGCAATCGGTGCTTGTGACGATCAGTGGCGAAGTCGCGACGCCGGGGCGTTATTACCTCCCTGCCAACACGCGTTTGGCGGACGCTATCACCCGAGCGGGCGGCCTGACGCGCGATGCTTATTCTTTCGCCAGCGTCTTCACGCGCGAAAGTGTCAAGTTACAGCAGCGCGCTAATTTTCAGCGCGCACTGCGTGAATTCGAAACGTCGCTTACGGTGTCGGCACTGACCTCCACGCTGACCCCGCAAGGATCGCAGACCGAGCGTATCTTTGCGGCGCGTACGATCGTAGCCGAACTGGCCAAAGTGAAGCCCGATGGTCGCCTCGTGCTGGAAATCGCCCCAACTTCGCCCGGCCTGCCGGGCGATGTCGTGCTCGAAAACAACGATGCGCTCTATATACCGCCACGGCCGACGACCATCGGCGTGTTCGGTGCAGTCGCGAACCCGGCGACTTTCTATATGGATGGTGGCAGGACTGTCGGCGATTATATCGCGCGATCCGGCGGACTGCAGCGGTTCGGCAATCGTAAGGAAATCTTCGTCGTTCGCGCGAACGGCAGTGTGATCTCTCGGCGCGGTACGCGCACCGACGTGCTCAAGCTGCCCGCCTTGCCCGGCGATCTGGTGTTTGTCCCAGTGAACGGCGAGCGGGACAAGTTCTGGCTCAGGCTGCGTGACTTGTCGGGTATCCTCCTGCCGACTACGCTATCGGCCAGCGCTATCTCGTCGGTCGCTAAGTGACGGTGCTGCGCGCGTCAGCGAGCGCCGTAGTTGATAGATACGCGCGACCGGTCCCGAACTTACGCCTGCAACGGGCCTGAAGACCGCCAGTTCGCGCCCACCGCTGACCAGCTCGGCATAGACGGCGAGCTCGGCACGATAGAAAGGTGCTTCGGCAAGGTAGCGGTCGTAATCGACGATGATCGCGTAGTCGGCATAGCACGATTCGATCTGTGTGTGGTCCATCGAACCGATGTTGACCAGATAGCGCCCTGCTCGGAGTTTAACGGTCTTTTTATAGTCGATCTGCGTGGTCAGGCCCTCTTTGACGTTCGCGCAACCGACCGAGCCTGCTGGAAAGACCAAGGTCCAGGGCTTGCGTACCAGGTCCCAGGCGAAATACTCAATCAGGACGGTGCTACCCGCGGGAACATGCGAACGCGCCCAGTGCGAAGCGCGGACCCGCGTGTCGTTCATCCGTGCCTGCGCGTCTCGGACGGCTTCGACGCTCATCGGAATGACGAACACCGCCGTCAGCAGTGCCGCCGCTAGCCGCTGACGACCGCCGAGATATACCGCGAGCTTGTCGCTGGCCGCACAGATCGTAATCGCGATGAATACGCACAGGAAGGGGAGCAGCGGCAGGATCCACCGGTCCCAGATCATCGACTGCACCGAGATCATCAGGAAGAACACCGCGAACACCGGGACGACGGTGTACCGAAAGACAGGATTACGCACGGCACCGAGGGCCAGCCCGATCCCGGCCGCCGCGATGGCGATCCATCCGAATGCGCGCTGCAGCGGCACCGACGTGTACCAAGCGAAATTGTACAGCACGCCCTGCCCGGTGGCTCCCAGATGACGCACCTGCTTTTCGCCAAGCACGTCGCGAACCGCGAGGTCGAAATCGAGCAGCAGATACGGCGATGCCGCGACGAGCGCGATCACCGTCGTCGCGCAAAGGACGCCGAGCCGCGCGAGTTGCGTACGGATCGCCTCACCGGTCGATGCCCGGTAGGCGCAGGCGAACAAGGGCGCGAGGCCGAAGATCAGCAGCGGCCATTTAGTCGCGGTGGCAAGCCCCAGGGCGACGCCCGCGAACACCAATTGGCGCGTCCGGCCGCTGTTGGCATAATTCACTGCGAGCATGACCACGAGCAGCGCGAACACCGTGCCGTGCACGTCGGTGCGGATCACTTGCGAGTATCGGATATGCAGCGGGCTCGTCGCCAGGAAGACGGCTGCAATCAGCCCGACCTGGCGTGAGAAGAGCTTGCGCCCGATGACCGCGGTCAGGAACACGCAGGCCACCCCGCACGCGACGATGAACAGACGTGCCGGCAGGATGAGGACCGTCGGGTCGAGATAGGCGGCGGCGGCCAGCGCCTTGGGGCTGGCGAACTGCCCCGTCAAATGCCCCACCAGATAAACGAGCACATCGATGACCGCGAGCGTGTAGATCGTCGTGGTGCCGGGGTGCCCGAACCAGCCCGGATTGAGCGTCTGGTCGCGCAGCAGCCGCAACGCGCTGAGGCCAAAGATCGGCTCGTCGGGATCGAGCATCGACGGCAGGCCGAACGCAACCCCATAGACACGCAGCAGCGCCGCCACGACGAGGATGCCAAGTAAAACCAGCGATGCCCGCGACGTCATCAGACGATCGCCCGGCCCTGCACGACGGCGGCGGGCGATCCATCGGCGGTGACCACGCGCCCGCGCACCACGCGCGCGTCGATCGCGCCCGTATCGACCGTCGTCGGCCCGACCGCGGCCACGACCGCGACGCCGCCATCATAACTCCCCGCCACACCCTGCACCGCCGGGCGCAGATAGCCGCCGCCGCAGTTCTTCAGCGTGACCGCGGCCGACGGCGACACGCCGGTCTGGCCGTTGATCGCGACCACCAGGTCGAAGCCAGTCATGCGCTCGGCATCGACGGGCCGCGTAAAGCTCAACAGCTTCGTCCCGCTGACCGCCAGCCCCGTCGCCCCGCGCACCTCGATCCCCGCCACGTCGCGCCGCGCAAGGACCGCCGGCCAGCCGATCAATTGCCCTTGCGCGATCGAGATATTCCCCCCGCACTCGGTCACCGAGATCGCACTCCGCCCAGCAGCGCTCAGCGCCACATAACAATCCGACACGTCGATCAGCGCATGTTCAGACAGGTTGCGCAGCACGATCCCGTCGATGCAGCCATCGAGCACCGGCGATACGATATGGACATTGGCATGTGCCGCGCGACGTCGCCCGGCGTCGAGTGCGGCACGCCGGCCATCGACGACGATACCCTGCGCGATCGCGCTCGTCTCGAACCGCGTGACGAACGTGTCGGCGACGCCCTCGACAAGGCGCAGCCCGATCGACGCTTTCAGCCGCAGCGCGTTGCCGACGGTCGCGACACAGTCGATCAGATAGACCGAGGCGTTGGCGCCGGGAAACGGTTCGGTGAAGCCGGCCGCATCAAAACCGATGAAGACGTCGTCCTCGGGCTGTTTGCTGGGAAGCGCGCGCGACGCGGTACAATCGATGAACGCGCTGCGGACGGCGCCGTGAATGGCAAAACCGACGCCGTGTTCGTTGGCGCGAAGCGTTTCGAAGACGCAATTGACGACATGGCGGGCGCGCAGCCCGGTCGGCACGCCCGCGCCCGAGGCCGGATCGGAGGGCGGATCGGCGGGTAGCGAACGCCCGAGTTCGAGCGCGCGGATGTCGACGCCGCGGATGAAGTCACCCACCGAACGTGGCGCTTGCTCGGCCCCCACGAACAGGACGGTCGCGCGGCTGCCGATGACGACCAGCCGCGTGCCACGCGCGCCATACGACCGGCCGACGCCCCACAATCGCGCATTGTGGCGATCGACGACCAGCGTGCGCCCACAGAAATAATCGCCCTGCCCCAGCTGGACGGCAAGATGCGCGGCCAGCGCGGCGCGCAGCGCGGGTTCACTATCGTATCCCGCATCGTCGGGCCGCGCCCCCCACCATTCGGCACGGACGCAGAGGACGCGGCTGGCATTGAGGTCGACCCGGCCCTCGCCGAAAAAGATCTGGTGCGCTCCTGCAGTCAGATCGCCGGTCACGCGCAGTGTCACGCCCCTGGCGATATCGAACCCGCCATCGGACCCGATCGCGAGCATGTCGGCGATGTTGGTGTCGCGATCGATCCTGCGCCGCGTCGCGACGGTGACGCTGCTTCCCGCCGACGTCTGTGCGCTGGCCGGCGCACTCGCCACGACCGCGCCGCCGAGGACCGCGCCAGCCGAGATCGAGCCGCCGAGGATCGAGCCGAGCGCCAGCCGGCGCGAAGTATGCGGAGTGATCATCGCTTCGTTCCGAGTGCCATGGCGTCGTGCGTCGCGCGTCCCTTGGCAGAGAGCGGCCCGCTTCGATAGCGCGTGAATCAAGCGCGCGCTTTACCCCTCGCGCGCGCTCAAGCCTTCTCCCGCGCTAAGCCCTCTCCCGCCCTCGCGGGAGAGGGTTGGGTGAGGGCCTTCTACTACACTTTCTCGGTATTACCGTTGTTCACAATCGCGCGCTTGCCCTGCGCGTACCGCCCAACAATCGAAAGAAAAGAAGAACCCTCCCCCCAACCCCTCCCGCAAAGGCGGGAGGGGAGAAGGAACCGAAACCCGCATCAGCGCCGCCGTCGCTGGACACCCGCAAATCGGTGCGATAAGCGCAAAGCGCCGCGCGCGCTGCAGGAAGATGTCGTTGATGCCCCTGTCAAACCAGCTGCGTGGCGCGCTTTTCACGAGGGTTCGAGACTTGCCTGGATTGTTCAACGGCGCGTCGTCGCGCCCTGCGGTCGTGACTCTTCTGGTGAAGATGGGCAATTTGGCGAACGTGTTCCAGATGCCTGCGCCGATCCCGAGCATCACATTACCAGGCAAAAAATAATGGCTTCGACTACGCATGAGGGTTGGCGCTGGCTTTCGAGGAAGCGCAACCGGAGGTTAATTTACGCGATCAGCGCAATCATTTGCGCCATCCTCTCGGTCTTTCCTCAACCCTACATCGCGCGTGCGAAAATTCTGCCACAGGACAGCAGCAGCGCCGGTCTCGGCCAAGTCCTGAACTCGCTCGGGGGTCAATTAAGCGCCTTTGCTAATCTCTTGACCGGTGGGCGCCCTCCGAACGATCTTTATCTTCTCATCGGGCGTAGCGACGCCGTGACCGCTGACGTCATCAACCGTTTGAAACTTGTTGGACCGGACCGGCCATACGCAACGGTGGAGAACGCCAAGATCAGCTTGGCGAAGCGTGTCGACGTTCGGCTGTTGCTCGGCGGTGTGATCGAGGTAGAGACAATTACTTATGACAAGGCCCGGTCGCTCGTCACAACCGAAGCCTATGTGAAAGCGATCAGTGCAAAAGTTGCTTCGCTTGGCCGTGACATCATTACCAGCAAACGCAAGATCGTCACCGAGCGCTTTGCCAAATCGAACCAGCGATTGCGTGCATCGGAGCAAGCGCTCGACGCGTTTAAGAGTCGAAACCGGCTTGCCAGCCCCGAAGCTCAGCTAGGATCCGAGCTTTCTTTGCGAACACAGCTGCAGGCACAACTTCAGGCCCGAAATGTCGAATTGCAGACCTTGCGGCAGTTCGCGGGACCCGAGAACCAGCAACTCCTTGCGATCCAGACTGAGATTACTACGTTGCAGTCGCGCCTAGCACGTAGCGAACGGGCAACGCAAAGTGCGACAGGCCCAAATGTTACCGGTCTCACAGAGCTTTCGAGCCAATACCTAAATCTGTATCGTGACTATCGCTTCGCTCAAGCCCTTTACGAAGTCTATGTCCGAGCGTCCGAGCAGGTAGCGGTCGAAGAGCTTGTCGCGGAGAATGCTACTTATATCCAGATCGTGGACGCGACCCATCTCGATCCTGACCGCCACTTTAATCTGGTTGCCGTCGCCTTGTTGGCATTGGTCACCCTATTAGCGCTGTTTACTGAGCTGTACGCCCCAGCTACGGGAATGCTTACGAGCCAATCGGAAGAGGAGTGATCGCCTTGGAAGGTGATTACAACTCGCGCTCGGCCGGTCATATTGAAAGCACGTCGTCCACATTGGCGTGGGTTTGGTTTGAGCGCTTCCTGTGCCTGCTTGTCCTTGCGGGTTTTGCGCATACCATGCTCGAATTCATGCGCATAGGAAAGTTGCCGCAGCCCTTTATCTTCGACATCAATGATACATTTATGGACTGGTTCAATACCTCTTTCTTCGGAAGACAGAGGTCAACCTATTCATCTTGGCAATCAATATACCCTCCACTGTCTTTCGCGTTCCTTGACCTCGTTGGGATCCCTCGCTGCTATCAAAACGATCCGTTTCAAGCTCGTGATTGCGACGTGCTTGGGCAGTTCATAATATTACTCATATACTTTGGGGGGGCGTTTACAGCTTACCTTAGTTTTCGCAGGGCTAAACTGGGGAACAGCACAGCTCGCGGGATTGCATTTATGTTTGGCTTACCTTTGCTTTTCACTTTAGAGCGAGGCAATTTAATACTGCTATGCTTGATATTCTTTGCACTCTACTTTGGTAATCTGGTGAAGAACCAACTGGCTAGAGCTGTATTAATCTCGCTGAATGTCAATTTTAAACCTTATTTATTGATACCGGTTCTGGCATTATTGATACAAAGGAAATGGCGGAAGTTTGAAGTAATTGGGGTTTTTTGCTTGATCGTGTATCTTCTTAGTTTCTCGTTGATTGGAAAAGGATCACCGGCAGAAATTGCCGTCAACGTTGGATCGTTCACCGTTTTAAAGGGAGGTCTGATCTATGAAGACTTCTTTTATTCTACTAGCTTCGCCCCGTTTCTGGAGCTAAACACTTGGCGGGTCCCGGGTCGGGATTTTATTGACGGGCGGTTTATCGAAGCTGCGGCAGTCGCGATTCCGTTGCTTATTCGTACTAGTCAGATTATTATCTTCGCAATAATTATTGGAGCATGGCTTCAGCCAAGGTGTCTTAGTGAGGCTCGGTTAGCCCTTTTGCTGCTTGGCGCTGCGTTGATTACGCAGAGCCCTGGTGGCTATACGATGACTTTTATTGTCTTTTTGGTGTTTTTGGAAAAGCCTACGTCGGGATGGGTTAAGTTCTCGGTTTTTATGGCTTATTTGCTTTGTATTCCCTATGACTACGTCTTCTCACAGTTCATTGAGCTTCAGGGACAAAATTGGGTGTCAGGTCGCTCGCTTACGTTTCCAATCGGTCCATCGGTGGGGATGTTTGTCCGGCCATTGCTCATCATTCTTATGATCTGGTCGATAGCGTTTGACAGCTTGATCGCTATTTGGCGGGCCCATAGGGTTCATCGGCCGTCGCTTTGGCTAATGCCGAGCACCCGTCCGATGACGGCTTGACGTGCTCTTGCAGCCTAAACCAGCACGTCTGCTAGTCGCCGATTGGGCGCACCGTAGGACTTGGATGTCGTGACCGATCAACCTGCGCCTCGCGCCGGAATCGAGGTGTCGTTCATCATCCCCTGCTATAACGAGCAGGAGAATGTCGAGGCGATCTGCGCGGCGGTTGCGGCGGAGGCGCGCGCGCATGCGCGGTCGTATGAGATCATCCTGATCGACAACGCCTCGACTGACACGACGCGCGACCTGATCCGCGCTTTGTGCGCGCGCGAGCCCCACGTTCGCGCGATCTTCAACAATCGCAACTATGGCCAGATGCGCTCGCCGACCTATGCCATCTACCAGGCGGAAGGGGCGGCAGTGATCGCAATGTGCGCCGATTTCCAGGATCCTCCCGCGCTGATCGGGCCGCTGATCGCGCAGTGGCGTGCAGGGGCGCAGATCGTGCTGGGGCAGCGGTTGACCGAGAAATCGACTGCAACCAAGTCGCTCGGCCGCGTCTTCGGCTATGGGCTGCTGACGCGCATCGCCGATTATCCGGTCGTGCCCGGCGCGACTGGATTCGGGCTGTTCGACCGGGTCGTCGTCGACGCGCTTGCCGCGTGGAACGAGCCCGAACCGTTCTTTCGCGGGATGGTGGTCGAAAGCGGCTATCGCATCGCGCTGATCCCGTTCGACCGTCCCGAGCGCGAACGCGGGACGACGAGCAACAATCTGAAGACCCTGATCGACTTCTTCATCTCGGGGATCGCGGGATCGTCGAAGCGGCTGTTGCGACAGCCGCTGATGCTGGCGCCGTTCCTGCTCGCCATCGCTGGACTTTTCTTGCTGGGAAGCGTGGCCGCCGCGCTGTTAGACGGACCGTGGATGGGCCTCCTGATCATCGCGGTGCAGTTTGCGGTATTCGGGGTGACGATGCTGTTCATCGGGCTGATCGGTGAGCAGATCCGGCTGATTTCGGAGCGGACGCGGTCGGTGCCGCTGGTGCTCGAGAGCGAACGCCTGAACTTTCCGCCCGATCGCGCGCAGCCCGCGACGCGCACGCACGTCCAGCCCTTCCAATGAAGGCCGACTGGAGCTTCGTGGGCGATCTCGACGCCGTCGTCGATCAGGTTACGGGTTGGGAAAAGCTGCGCGGCGCGCGGCTGTTCATCACCGGCGGTACGGGCTTTCTGGGGCGCTGGATGCTCGAAGTGCTCGCGCGCGCCGATGCGCGACATGCGTTGGGCGTCGCTGCGGTGGTCATGAGCCGCGATCCCGCACGCTTCGCCGCGTCGGCACCGCATCTGGCGGCCTGTCCCGCCTTCCGCTTCGTGGCGGGCGACGTGCTCGCGCCCTTCATCGCCGATGGCGCGTTCAGCCACGTCATCCACGCCGCGACCGACGCCAGCGCCGACTTGAACCTGAATCACCCGCGCAAGATGTTCGATACGGTCGTCGATGGGACGCGGCGTGCGCTCGATTTCGCTGCCGACAAACGGCCCGACCGCTTCCTCTATTTCTCGTCGGGCGCGGTTTATGGCGCGCAGCCGTGGGAAGTGACGCATACGCCCGAGGACTGGCGCGGCGCGCCCGACTGTAGCGAGGCGAAGAACGCCTATGGCGAGGGCAAGCGCGCGGGCGAGATGTTGTGCGCGATCCATGCCAAGCAGGACCGACTCGATGTCGTCACGGCGCGCATCTATGCCGCGCTGGGGCCTTTGCTGTCGCTCGACATCCATTTTGCCGCGGGCAATTTTATTCGCGACGTGCTGGCCGGGCGCGCGATCCGGATCGTCGGGTCGGGGACCGCGGTGCGCTCGTTGCTTTATGTCGGCGATCTGACCGCGTGGCTGTTCCAGGCATTGCTCCAGGCGCCGCGCGGGGCGATCTATAATATGGGGTCGGAGGAAGCGGTGACGATCGCCGAGCTGGCGCGGCGCATCGCGCACGTGCTGGGCGGCGCGGAGGTGGAGGTCCTCGGGCAGCCCGATCCGGGTTGGAATCCGGGCCGATACGTTCCCTCGACTGCGACGATCCGCCGCGAACTGGGCGTCTTGCAAAGCGTGACGCTCGACGACTCGATCCGGCGGACCGCGCGCTGGAACGGGTGGGCGGGATGAACAAGGTCAGTCTTGCTGACCTGATTGCCATGCAGTGATTAGGGTGCTCGACCACCTGCTCGACCATCTGCTCGATCGACTCGCGCGGCTGGTCGGGGTCGATCCCGAAAAGCTCCGCTATCTTGCGGTCGGCGGCGTCAACACGGTGTTCGGCCTTTCGATCTTTCCGGCGCTGATGCTGACGTCGTCGACGCTGCGCGCGAACTACCTCGTCACGCTCGCGCTGTCGCAGGCGCTGTCGATCGTCTTCTCATTCTCCACGTACAAGACGCTCGTTTTTCGCAGCAGCGGCCGGACGCTTCCCGAGTTCGCCAAGTTCGTCGGCTTCAACCTCGCGGGCATCGCCGCGAACTGGGCGATCGTCCCGGCACTCGTCGAATTCGACCTGCTCGATCCCATCGTCGCGCAAGTCGGATTTACGATCCTCTGGGTCGTGGGCAGCTATTTCTGGCACCGCGCAGTCACGTTCGCGCAGCGTCCGAGCCGGAAATCGCTAGACGTGAGCGATGTTGCGATGCAGGAAAAACGCGGCTCCAGTCGAGCCCGCATCGAGGAAAAATGATGAGTGAAGTTGGAATGGTTCGACCGGCGAACTGGCAATGCGCGGCAGAATCCTTGATCTCGTCGGCGAATATGCGCGGACTTTTCACGCGACCGCGCCGTTCGTGCCGGGGCAGAGCGCAGTGCCGGTGTCGGGCAAAGTCTACGGCGACAGCGATATGAAGCTGCTGGTGGAATCGGCGCTCGACTTCTGGCTGACGACGGGACGCTTCAACGAGGCGTTCGAAAAACGCCTGGCCGAGCGGCTATCCGTGCAGCACGTGCTCACCACCAACTCGGGTTCATCGGCGAACCTGCTCGCGCTGTCGTCGCTCACGTCGCACTATCTGCGCGGCGATGCGTTGAAGGCGGGAGACGAGGTTATCACCGTTGCGACCGGTTTCCCGACAACGGTCAATCCCAGCCTGCAATACGGCCTGGTCCCGGTCTTCGTCGACGTCGATATTCCGACCTATAACATCAAACCCGAGATGATCGAAGCGGCGGTCAGTGAGAAGACCCGCGCGATCATGATCGCGCATACGTTGGGCAACCCGTTCGATCTGGCCGAAGTTATGCGCGTCGCCGAAAAGCACAACCTCTGGGTTGTCGAGGACACGTGCGACGCGCTCGGCGCCACTTACAACGGCAAGACGGTCGGCACGTTCGGTCACATCGGCACGCTGAGCTTTTATCCCGCGCACCACATCACGATGGGCGAAGGCGGGGCGGTGTTCACCGACAAGCCGCGACTGAAGCGCGTCATCGAATCGATGCGCGACTGGGGCCGCGACTGCTGGTGCCAGCCAGGCATGGACAACACGTGTGGTAAGCGTTTTGCGCGCAAGCTCGGGGATTTGCCGTTCGGATATGACCATAAATATACCTATGGCCACAGCGGTTATAATCTTAAGATCACCGACATGCAGGCGGCGGTCGGCCTTGCACAGCTCGACCGGCTCGAAAATTTCATTGCGCTTCGCCGGCGCAACTTCGCGCTGATCACCGAGGCACTGAAGCCCTTCGAAGACCTGTTCATTCTGCCGCAGGCAACGCCGAACAGCGATCCGTCGTGGTTTGGATATGCAATTACGCTGCGCGACAATACGCCCTTCACGCGTGACGATGTCGTAAAGTTCCTCGACGCCAACAAGATCGGAACGCGCTTGTTGTTCGGCGGTAACTTATTGCGCCAGCCCTATATGAAGGGGCGCACCTATCGGACCGTGGGTGACCTGACCAATGCCGATATCGTGACCGAGCGGACGTTCTGGATCGGGCTCTACCCGGGCCTGACGCCAGACCACATTGCCTATGTAGGCGAACGCTTCGCGTCGTTCATCGCAGGCAAGCGCGACGTGGCCGCGACTGCATCATCTGTCGAGGGCGTCTTCGCTTAAGGGATCGACAAAAAGGGGCGACACGTGTCCCCGTGCCGCCCCTTTTGCTACAGCTTCCCGTCAGTCCAGCGTGTCACGCATCGCATTGACGAACGGCAGAATTGGCTCTGCGCGCTCGATCTTATGCGCGAGATCGGGATTAGCGATATAGGCGCGGCCCCATGTTACAAGGTCAACGAGCCCATCGGCGACCTCGCTTTCGGCCTGTTCGGGCGTCAACGATGCGCCGGCCATGATCAATCCATCCCAGCGCGGACGCACCATTCGCACGATCCGCCCAGATGTCGCATAATAGTCCGCATTGGCGCAGCTAATGTCGAGCATTCGGAGCCCCGCGGCATGCAACTCAGGGATTAGGTAGTCGAGCATAGCGTCGAGATCAGGCCAGTCGTAGAGCTCACCCATGAAGCGCGATGGTGAGATACGCCCGATAACTTTGTCGGCGGGAGCGGCCTTCATCACCTCGCGCACCAGCTCGATCGTGAAGCGGCATCGATTTTCGACCGATCCACCGTAAGCATCGGTTCGATCGTTGACACGCGCGTCTAAGAATTGATCGGCGAGGTAGCCGTGCCCTAAATGCAGCTCGACGGCATCGAAACCTGCATCGAACGACCGCTTCGCGGCATCGGTAAAGTAGCGATAAACGGTCGACATCTCTTCGGCAGCGAGCGGTCGCGGCGTACCATATGGTTTGTTGTTCTGACGGTTTATGCCGGCCGCGACTTGCGCAGTCGAGCTGACAGGCTGGTTGCCGTCGGTGTAATCCTCGTGACTGATTCGTCCGCAATGCCAGAGCTGCAGCGCGATCTTGCCCCCCTCGGCATGGACGCCGTCGACAACCGGGCGCCAACTGTCGGCCTGGACGTCGGTCGAAATGCGCGGCACGTCCTTATACCCGTCCCCAGTCGGATCGATGACGACCCCCTCGGTCAGGATCAGCCCACAGCCGCCAACTGCCCGCTTGCGGTAATATTCGGCCATTGCTGGCGTCGCGCAATGATCGGAATCGGCAAAGCCTCGCGTCATTGCTGACATAACGGTGCGATTACGCGTTGCCAGAAGGCCAGGCTGCTCGAATGGGGTCAGCACTTGGTTCATCTATGTCAGGCTCCTTGCCGGTATCTGTCGAAAAAGGGGTGCGTCAGATAGGCGTGCAGCGTCGCGCGCCAATCGCGCTGTATATCGCGCGTTTCGGCAGCAAGGCGCGTACCGCTGAGCACTGCGCGGTCAGGACGACGTGTCGCGGCGACCTCGCTCGATGCAACCGCGGCAGCCGAGACGCGCTCGACGCTCAGATTGTCCCAGCCAAGCGCGCGTGCTGCCTCAAACGCCACATCATGGAACGTCGCCTCGCCATGCGCGCCCATCTGGTAGCGACCCGTCGCACCTGTTGCGATCAGCAG
>JAYTAR010000058.1:0-5346 GCA_043737455.1 Sphingomonadales bacterium
CCGAGATGGTCGAGATGATCGAAGCCGCGCGCCAATATCAGAACAACGTGCAGGTGATGGACACCGCCCGCACGCTCATCCTCGACACGATAAGGATCGGCCGATGAAGATCGAAACGAATGGCGTCGCCGCGCTCAATGCGACGACGAAGGCGACCGGGCGGGGCAATCTGACCTCGACGGATTTCCTGAAATTGATGACCAAGCAGCTCCAGACGCAGGATCCGTTCGCGCCGATGGATGCCAATGCAATGGTCGCGCAAATGTCGCAGCTGTCGACGAACAGCGGCGTAGCCGAGATGAACGTCACGCTGCGCGGCATCGCGACCAAGCTCGACGCGCTCGCGTCACGCGACCCCGTCCCCGCCCCACTCACCCCCGTTACGACCGTCCCCGCCAAAACCGGCAAGGAGTAAGCCCATGTCATTCTACACATCGCTCACCGGCCTGAAGGCCGCACAGACCGACCTGTCGACAATCAGCAACAACGTCGCCAACATCGGATCGACCGGCTTCAAGAAAAGCCGCGCGATCTTTGGCGACCTGTTCGCCAGCGCACCGACGCAGACTACGAAGATGATCGCAGGGCAAGGCACGCGGCTGAACGGCGTTACCCAGCAGTTCACGCAAGGGACGCTGGAGGCGACCGACAAGACGCTCGATTTGGCGGTAGCGGGCGAAGGCATGTTCGTCGTGCGCGGATCGCCGCCACGCAGCGAAGTCAGCTACACGCGCAACGGCGCCTTCACCGTGGCGGTCAATCGCAGCGTCGTCGACAATACCGGCGCGCGGCTGCAGCTGTTGCCCGTCGACGCGAACGGCACGGTAACGTCGAAGTCGCTCGCCGCCGCGACCGACTTCACCCTGCCGCAATCGAAGCCCGGCGCGCCCGACATCACCTTGTCGAACATCTCGATCGGCACCGACGGTCTGGTGACCTCGACCTGGTCCGACGGTACGAACTCGGCGCTCGGCAAGATCGCGATGGCCAGCTTCACCGCGCCCGAAGGGTTGCGCCCGATTGGCGATTCGCACTGGCAATCCACCGGCGACAGCGGCCCGCCCGCGATCGACGCCGCCACCAACGGCGCGCTTGGCTCGATCCGCTCGGGTGCGCTCGAGCGTGCCAACGTCGACATCACCGAGGAACTGGTGGCGTTGATCGGCGCGCAACGCAATTTCCAGGCGAATGCGAAAGCGATCGAAACCGCGAGCACGATGACGCAGGCCATCATCAACTTGAGGACGTAGTCCTCAACCCCGAGCGGAGCGAGGGGTTGGTTCGAGCGAAGCGAGAACACCTCCGCTCGGTCCGTCTCGCTTGCGCTCGACACAGCCCCTCGCTTGCCTCGGGGAAGAAAGGAAACTCATGGACCGGCTGATCCACATCGCGCTGAATGCAATGCGTTCGGCGCAGACGCGCCAGACCGTCACCGCGAACAATCTGGCGAACGCCGCGACCACCGGCTTTCGTGCCGAAATCGCCAGCGCATCGTCGCTTTGGGCGAAGGGGCCGAGCCTGCCCGATCGTGCCTTTGCCACCGCCGAGGTGCGCGCCGCGGACATGCGCGCCGGTGCGATCACGAGCACCGGACGCCCGCTCGACGTGGCGCTGGGCGGCGATGCCCTGCTCGCGGTCCAGGCCGACGACGGCGACGAAGGATATACGCGACGCGGCGACCTGACGCTCGACCCGTCGGGTATCCTCACCACCGGCGACGGCCATCCCGTGCTTGGCGAGAACGGCCCCGTGTCGCTGCCGCCCGTCGACGACGTGCGCATCGACGCCTCGGGCGAGCTGTGGATCGTGCCCGCCGGGGGCGACCCCGCGCAACCGCAGCTGATCGACCGGCTGAAGCTCGCCAGCCCGCAAGGGTCGGCGATCGTCAAGCATGTCGACGGGCTGTTCCGCGTGCGCGGCGGCGGCGTCCTGCCCGGCGATCCCGATGCGCGCGTCACAGCGGCGAGCCTCGAGGGGTCGAACGTGAATGCCACCACCGCGCTCGTCGACATGATCGAGGCGTCACGCAGCTGGGACACGCAGGTCAAGCTGCTGACCACCGCACGCGAACTCGACGGCGCCACGACCAACCTCATGCGCCTGCCTTCATAAGGAGTCCCGACCATGGCCAATGCCGCACTTCATGTCGCCCGTACCGGGCTCGATGCCCAGAACACGCGGATGCGCGTGATCGCGAACAACCTCGCGAACGTGAACACCACCGGCTTCAAGCGCGACCGCGCGGCGTTCGAGACGCTCGCCTATCAGACGATCACCGCGCCCGGCGCGCCGTCGTCGGCGGAAACGAAATATGCGATCGGCCTGTCGCTGGGCACCGGTGTCGCGATGGTCGGTACCGCGCGCATCGACACGCAGGGGTCGCTCTCGACCACGGGCAACGCGCTCGACCTCGCGATCGAGGGCGCGGGCTATTTCCAGGTGCGCACGCCCGACGGCAAGACCGCCTACACCCGCGCGGGCGACTTCAGCCTGTCGGCGGAAGGGACGCTGGTGACCTCGGGCGGATTGCCGGTGCAGCCGCAGATCCAAATTCCCGAAGGCGCGCAGAGCATCACGATCGGTACCGACGGTACAGTGTCGGCGACGGTCGAAGGCGCCGCGACCGAGCTTGGCAAGATCGAGACCGCGCGCTTCGCCAATGCTGCGGGGTTGCAGTCGCTGGGAGACAATCTGCTGAGCGAGACCGCGGCGAGCGGCGCGGCGCAGGTCGGTGCGCCCGGTGTCGAGGGTCGCGGATCGCTGCGCAGCGGCGCGCTCGAGACGTCGAACGTCAATGTCGTCGAGGAACTCGTCGACATGATCGAGACGCAGCGCGCGTATGAAGTGAATTCCAAGATGATCTCCGCGACCGACGAAATGCTGAAATATGTCAATCAGCAGCTCTAGCGTGCGGCTAGGCTTGATCTTCGTCGCGCTCGTCGCGGCCAAGGCGCCCAAGCCTAGTTACGCCCCCGCGGCCGCCCCGCCGGTCGTCGAAGCGCCCGCCAATGGCGCGATCTTTCAGGTCGCGCGCGGCTACACCCCGCTCACCAGCGGTGCGCGCGCAGGCGCGGTCGGCGATATCCTGACGATCGCGCTCGTCGAACGGATGCAGGCGTCGAAGACGTCTTCGCAGACCTCGGGCCGTGACGGGTCGATTGGCCTCAGCCCGCCCACATCGGGTCCACTCGCGCTGTTCGGCGCGGCCGACATCGGCATGGGCGGCAACCAGTCGTTCAAGGGCCAGGGTCAGGCGGGCCAGTCGAACACGCTGTCGGGGGAGGTCAGCGTCACCGTCGCCGCACTCTACCCCAACGGCACGATGCTGGTGCGCGGCGAAAAGCAGCTGACGCTCAACCGCGGCGAGGAGTTCGTGCAAGTGTCGGGCATCGTCCGTGCGGTCGACATCGGCCCCGACAACCGCGTGCTGTCGACGCGTGTCGCCGACGCGCGCATCGCCTATACCGGCAAGGGCGAGGTCGCGCGCGCGAGCCGTCAGGGCTGGCTGCAGCGCTTCTTCAGCGCGGTGAGCCCGTTCTGATGCGCGCGCTGGCGATCATCGCGCTCCTCTTCGCAGCCCCGCTCCATGCCGAACGGATCAAGGACCTCGGCACGTTCGAAGGGCTGCGTGCGAACCAGCTGACCGGCTATGGCATCGTCGTGGGGCTTGCGGGCACCGGCGACGACAGCCTCGACTATGCGACGCTCGCGATGAAGGGCGTCATCAGCCGCTTCGGCGTGTCGCTGCCCCCCGGCGTCAACCCCGCACTCAAAAACGCTGCCGCGGTCGTCATCACTGCTGAATTGCCGCCGTTCGCTAAACCCGGGCAACGGCTCGACGTTACCGTATCGGCACTGGGCAAGGCCAAGTCGTTGCGCGGCGGAACGCTCGTGATGATGCCGCTGCGTGGTGCCGATGGAGAGATTTACGCGATGGCACAGGGCAATCTCGCGGTCGGCGGGCTCGGTGTCGATGCCGCCGATGGCTCAAAAGTGACCGTCAACGTGCCGAGTGCGGGACGCATTCCGGGCGGCGCGACCGTCGAGCGCGCGGTGCCCGCGGGCTTTGCGACGACGCCGATGCTGACCTTCAATCTGGCCGAGGCCGACCTGACGACCGCGCAGCGCGTCGCCGCCGTGATCGACCGGCGCCTGGGAAGCGGGCGCGCACAGGCGATCGATGCGGTATCGGTCGCGATCGTCGCACCGCCGGGCGCCGAGACGCGCAGCGGGCTGATGTCGCTGATCGAGAACCTTGACGTCGAGCCCGGCGAAGCGCCTGCGCGCGTCATCGTCAACGCACGCACCGGCACCGTCGTCATCAACGGCGCGGTGCGGATCGCGCCTGCCGCCGTCGCGCACGGCAAGCTGACGGTGCGCGTCGAGGAACGCCCGCGCATCGTCCAGCCCGCACCCTTTTCCAACGGACAAACCGCGGTCGAACCCGCAAGTCGGATCGCCGTCGAGGAAGTTCGCGTGCCGATGGCGCGCATCGCGGGCGCGTCGCTCGCCGACATCGTCGCCGCGGTGAACCGAATAGGTGCGTCGCCGTCCGACCTCGTCGCGATCCTTGAAGCGCTCAAGCAAGCGGGCGCGCTAAAGGCGGAGTTGATCGTGCTATGAAGGTAGAAACAGCGTCTCTCCCGGCGCGTCCCGAACTTAAGGCCACCGCCAAGCAATTCGAGGCGATCTTTCTGCGCCAAATGATCGGCGCAATGCGCGGTGCTTCGCTGGGCGACGACCTGTTCGGATCGGACGCGTCGAACCAGTTCCGCGATATGAGCGATGCGCGCCTCGCCGATGCGATGGCGGGACGCTTCGGCATCGCCGCAATCCTCGAGAAACAATTGGGAGGTGCCAAGTGAACGATCTGCTCGCGATCGGCAGTTCGGCGTTGCGGACATCGCGCGCCGCGCTTGCCGTCACCGGCGACAATGTCGCGAACGCACAGACCCCCGGGTTCGCGCGCCGCGCCTTGCGCATCGAAGAAGTGCGGCTGGGTGCGGGCGCATCGCCGCTCTACCGCAACCGCCTGAACCTCGACGGGTCCGAGCCCGGTGCGATCGTACGGATCAGCGATGCGTTCCGCGTCGCCGAGGCGCGCGCGACCGGGGCCGACGATGCCGCCACGCAGGCGTTGTCGCGCTGGCTTGCGACCGGTGAGGCGGCGCTGGGCGACACGGTCGCGCCTGCGCTCGCCAATGTGTTCGCGACCGGTGCGCGGCTGGCGGCAACACCCGGCGACACGAGCGTGCGCCTAAGCTTTCTGGGTAAGATCGATGATCTCGCCACCAGCGTGCGCAATGCAAGCGACGCACTTGCACGCACCACAATGGGGATCGCCGA
>JAYTAR010000059.1:0-5332 GCA_043737455.1 Sphingomonadales bacterium
ATCGTCGAGGGTGACGGACCTGGGCTCGCACTTGAAACGCCATTCGCCGCGACCCTACCCGCGTCCGACGGTCTGATCGCGTGGGACATCGGCGACACCGGCTTTGCCATGCATTTGTCGGGCGAGGTTCCCGGCCGCATCGCCGCCGCGCTCGGCGACCCCGACACGCGGCGGGCGCTGACCGGCGGCGTCGATGTCGCCGCGATCGACGGCTGGGCGGTCCACGCCGGCGGCCGCTCGATCCTCGATGCGGTCGAAACCGCGCTGGCGCTTCCCAGCGTTGCGCTTGCCGAGTCGCGCGCGGTGCTCGCGGCGAACGGCAACATGTCGTCGGCGACGTTGATGTTCGTGATGGCGCGCTTGTTTGACCGGCGGCCCCAACACGGCGTTGCGCTCGCGTTCGGACCCGGGCTGGCCGCCGAGGGGCTGCGTTTCGGCTGGACGCAGTGATGTTAGCGGCACGGGCGATCGCCGACGAGCTGATGGATGGCGACGATGTCGCGGCCGACACCTATGCCGCGGTCGTGCGCGATCTTGCGCGCGTCAACACGCTGACGCTCGCGCGGCGACCAACGCTCGCCTTTCTCGACAGCCTTGCTCCTACGGCGGCGCCGCTGCGGCTGCTCGACGTCGGTTACGGCGACGGCGACATGCTGCGCGCGATCGCGCACTGGGCGCGCGCGCGCAACCAAAGCGTGGACCTGGTCGGGATCGACCTCAATCCGCGCAGCGCTCCGGCCGCGCGCGCGGCGACCGATGCACGCGACCGGATCGACTATCGCACCGGCGATTATGCCGCGCTTGCAGGCGAGCGCTGGGATGTGATCGTCTCCAGCCTGGTCGCGCATCACATGACGCGCGCGCAGCTGGTCGCGTTCGTGCGCTTCATGGCGGCGCATGCAGCGCAGGGGTGGTTCGTCAACGATTTGTACCGCAGCATCGTCGCGCAGACCGCGTTTCGGTTCGGGGCCGCTTTGCTCGGGCTGCACCCGATCGTGCGCCACGATGGCGCGCTTTCGGTCGCGCGCAGTTACCGCGTCGGCGAATGGGCGCCGATCCTTGCCGACGCCGGTGCTTCGCACGCGCACGTTCGCCGCGTCTTTCCCTATCGCCTGTGCGTCGCATGCCGCCACTGATCGTGGGTGCAGGACCCGCGGGATGCGCCGCCGCACTCGCGCTGTCGGCCCGCGGCATCATGCCGCGGTTGATCGAACGCAGCCAAGTGACCGGCGATGCGATCTGTGGCGGCTTCATGAGCTGGCGAACGCTCGCCTCGCTCGAATCGCTCGGCATTGCGCGCCACGATCTTGCGGGTCACCCCGTCACGCGCGTCGCGCTGTTCGCGGGAGCCAGGCGCGTCGAGGCACCGCTTCCCGGCGCTGCGATCGGCTTGTCGCGGCGGGCGCTCGACACCGCGATGCAGCGGGTGGTCGCCGCGCGCGGGATCGCGATCGAGCGCGGCGTCGAACTGGGCAATGCTCAGGAGGCGAACGGCGTGCCGCTGTTCCTGGCGACCGGCAAGCATGATCTGCGCGGGCTGGGGCGACCCCGTCACGACGACGACCCGACGTTGGGACTTCGGCTGCGCATCGCGGCGCATCCGCGGCTGCGTGCGCTCGTCGGCGACGCGATCGAGCTGCACCTGTTCGACCGCGCCTATGTCGGGCTGGTCGCACAGGAGGACGGCTCGGCCAATCTGTGTCTGGCGGTGCGCAAGTCGCGGCTGACCGAAGCGGGTGGACGACCGGCGGCATTGCTGGCCGCGTTTGGCAACGGCACTGCGCTGGGCGAGCGGATGGCGTTCGCGCAGACCGACGACGTGGATGCGATCGCCGCGGTCCCCTATGGCTGGCGCGCACTGTCGACCGAGCCTGACCACTGGCGCCTGGGCGATCAGGCGGCATGCATCCCCAGCTTGGCGGGTGAAGGTATCGGGATCGCGATCGCCAGCGGCATCGACGCCGCGCACGGCTTTGCCGATGGCCTGACCGCGCCCGACTGGCAGCGGCGCTTCGCACGCCGCACGCGGCGACCGGTCGGCGTGGCGCGCGCGCTGTGGCGGGCGTCGGAAACGCCGTGGCTGACGCGCGCCGCACTGCCGCTGATCGCGGCGATGCCCGCGCTGGCTGGCTTCGGCGCGCGATTGACGCGGATCGGGGATTGAAGCGCGGCGCGCTCGCGACCATTTGTAAATTATGGAAAAGATCGACCTTCCCGATACCGAATGGCGCGATCGGCTGACGCGCGAGCAATTTGATGTGCTGCGTCAAGGTGGAACCGAGCCCGCGTTCAGCGGTATCTACAATGACAATAAGGCGCCTGGCGTTTACCGCTGTGCGGGTTGCGGTGCCGAACTGTTCACCAGCGATGCGAAGTTCGACTCGGGATCGGGCTGGCCGAGCTTCATTCGTCCTGCCGACAGTGCCGCCGTGGTCGAGCACCGCGATGTCAGTCACGGCATGGAGCGCGTCGAGGTTCGCTGCGCGAAATGCGACGGGCATCTTGGCCATGTCTTTCCCGACGGACCACGTGAGACAGGATTGCGCTATTGCATGAACAGCGCATCGCTCGATTTCACGCCCGCCGGCTGACGCACGTGGCGGGCTTGTGACGGGCGACGCGGGCTTGTGACGCGCGGCGCGAACGCGTAACCCGCGCGTCCCGATGGCCGCTGCCCGCACTCCCCGCTCCGCCCCTCCTCCCCGCTCGGAGCCACCAGCCTGGCGAAGCTGGCTCGTGCGGCTGGCGAAAATCGGGTTTGGCGTGGGTCTGGTCGGATTGATCGGCGTCGTGATCGCGGTCGCGGTCGCCTATTCGACGCTGCCGAGCTATGCCGAGCTGAAATCGTCGCCCAACGGCCAGATGATCCGCGTGCGCGCGGTCGACGGCACGGTGCTCGTTTCGATCGGGCCTAGTTATGGCCAGTGGTTGCCGTTTGCGCAGATTCCGCTGGTGATGCGCACGGCGATGGTTTCGGTCGAGGACAAACGGTTTCGCGGCCACATCGGCGTCGATCCGATTGGCATCGCGCGGTCGTTCCAGGTGCGGTTCGAGCGCGGACGCTTCGTGCAGGGCGGCTCGACCATCACGCAGCAGATCGCGCGCAACGTCTTCCTCAACAACGACCGGACCTGGACCCGCAAGCTGCGCGAGATGATCCTGGCGCTCGCGCTCGAGCGCAAGTTCACGAAAGACCAGATCCTCGAGCTTTACCTGAACCGCGTCTATTTCGGCGGTGGCGCTTACGGGGTCGACGCCGCGAGCCGCAAATTCTTCGGCCATGCCGCCAACACGTTGTCGCTGGGCGAGGCGGCGATCATCGCCGGGCTGGTCAAGGCACCGTCGAATTACTCGCCGACCGCCGATGCGAAGGCCGCCGTCGGGCGCGCGAAGGTCGTGTTGCAGGTAATGGCGGCGAACGGTGCCATTACCGCGGACGAGGCCGCAACGGCGAGCCCGGCGCGCGTCAAGCTCGCGCCCGAGCCCCGCCAGAACAGCGTGCGCTACTTCACCGATTGGGCATTGCCGCAGCTCGACACGATGATCGACGAAGGAACCGCACCGCTCGAAGTGTGGACAACGCTTGACCTGTCGATGCAGCGCGCCGCCGACGCCTCGATCCGCGCGAACACGCCGGGCGACGCCCAAGGGGCACTGGTCGCGCTCGACCGCGACGGCGCAGTGCGCGCGATGGTCGGGGGCAAGGACTATGTCGCCTCGATCTACAACCGCGCGACGCAGGCGACGCGCCAGCCGGGATCGGCGTTCAAGCTGTTCGTTTATCTCGCCGCGATCGAGGCCGGACATACGCCCGCCGACACGATGGTCGACCGCCCCGTCGACATCGACGGCTGGCGGCCGCGCAATTCGTCGCGGCGCTTTTCGGGCGAGATGACGTTGCGCACGGCGTTTGCGTATTCGGTCAACACCATCGCCGCGCAATTGGGGGCCGAGGTCGGCACCTCGACGATCGCCGACATGGCGCGACGCTTCGGAATCACCACGCCCATCAATACGCAGCCGTCGATGGTGCTCGGGACGTCGGACGTGCGCCTGATCGACATGACGCGCGCCTTTGCCAGCGTGGCCGCGAACGGCGCTGCCGTCGCGCCATATGGCATCACCAAGGTGACGACCGCCGAAGGTGAAATCCTCTATCAGCACCGCGCGAGCACGACGAACGTGCTCGTGGCACCGCAAGTCGCCGCGCAGATGACCGACCTGTTGCAGACCGCGGTCGCGACCGGCACCGCGCGCGCCGCGCAGATCGGGCGGCCGGTCGCGGGCAAGACGGGCACGACCAGTTCGAACAAAGACGGCTGGTTCCTCGGCTTTTCCAGCGGGATCACAACCGGCGTGTGGATGGGCCGCGACAATGCCAAGCCGATTCCAGGACTGCAGGGTGGACGCGCACCCGCACGCGCGTTCGCGCAATTCATGGCGGTCGCGGTCGCCAAACGTCCGATCGAGGCGTTCCAGACCGCGGTCACCTTGCCCGAATGGCAGCTCGAACCCGATGAGGAAGCCTATTTCGGCAATGCCGACGACGGCGGCTTCATCGATCAGGGTGAACGCCCGGTCGAGCGCCCTTTGCCCGACACGATGGATCAGTCACGCGAAGCGCCCGACGGAGAAGCGATGGCGCCGACGCTGGACCAGCGCTGGATCGACGAACAGCTCGGTCGCGCCGAACGGCCGCCACCGCGCGATGCTCTACCGTCTCCGCAACGGCTCCGCGACGCTCAGCCGCAGTCGCGCCCGAACCAGTGAAGCGCGGGGCCGTGCGCGCGCAGCCATAATCGTGCGGGCGTGGGATCGCCTGCGTTGAGCCGCGCAGCGGCGGCATGGAATTGTGCCCCATGGTTCATATGCAATCGGTGCGCGACCTCGTGCGCAACGGTGGCGCGCCGCACGAAATCGGGTGCGAGGATAAGCCGCCAGCTATAGCGGATATCGCCCGCCGTCGAGCAACTGCCCCAGCGTGCGCGCGGATCGCCGACGCCGACGCGGGCGATAATAATGCCATGCTCTGCGGCGAGCGCGCGGGTTTCGATGGTCAGCACCGCCAGCGCGTGCGCGCGCAAAAAGCGCAGCACGCGCGCCGTCAACGTGTCGCGCGGGCCGCCGAGGCGAAGCGTCGTGGCACAAAGCACCGGCCGCCGCGGCGCGTGCTCGTCCCACAAGATTTCAACGCGCGCATCGCCGAGCATGAAACTACCCCCCGGCATGATCGGCTCGGCGCGCGGTAGCCGCGCCAGTTCAGCCTCGACCCAGTCGCGCTTGCCCGCCGCCCAGGCGAGTGCGGGACGCAATGCCGCGCGCGGGCCAAGCA
>JAYTAR010000060.1:0-5330 GCA_043737455.1 Sphingomonadales bacterium
TTATACGCCCGTTGGACGGGTTCAAAGACTTCAACGCGGAAGTCATGGGGTCGCGGGCGTGAATGCGTCGGCGCGGATGCGCGACCGGCTGGACGAAGCGGAATACGTCGGCACGCCAGCGCCGACCTTGCCCTTTATCAATCCAGCCGATTGGGCCGCGATCGTGCCGCCGCCGCGCCTATGGTCGCTTGCCGACTGGATACCGCTTCGCCAAGCGACATTGCTGACCGGGCGCGGTGGCGTCGGTAAGTCGCTATTGGCGCAACAGTTGGCGACGTGCGTTGCACTTGGGTTGCCGTTCCTGGGCAAGGCGACGCGGCAAACGAACGCGCTCTACTTGTCGTGCGAGGATGACGCCGATGAACTTCACCGGCGGCAAGACGCGATATGCACGGCGCTAGGCGTGTCGCTTGCCGAGCTGGAGGGCAGGCTATTTCTGACGACGCTAGCGGGGGAGACGGGGAATCACCTGGCCACCTTCGACGCCGACAGCAGCTTGACGATCGCGCCGCGCTACCGGGAATTGGACGCTTTCGCTTACGAACACCGTATCGGATTCATCGCGCTCGATAACGCCAGTCATTTGATGATCGGTGATCATAACGACCTTGCCAGCGTCGCGGCGTTTCTAGGGCTGTTGAACAAGCTGGCGCTGAGCATCGGCGGCGCGGTGACGCTGTTGCATCATCCGAACAAGGCGGGCGCTGAATACATCGGTTCAGTTGCCTGGGAAAATCAGGTTCGGTCGCGGCTGTTTTTGAGGCCGAGCGATGTCGAGGGCGATAGCGACGCACGTTCGCTGGACAATCCAAAGGCCAATTATTCGGCAAGTGGCGGGCGGCTGGACTTTCGCTGGCATTGCGGGGCGTTCATTCGCGACGATGACTTGTCCCCCGGTATTCATGCCGAGCTGCGCGTCACGGCGGCGGCAACGCGCGACAACACAGTTTTCCTGGAATGCCTTCGCGAGCGGACCCGCCAACGTCGCGCGGTATCCGAAAAGACGTCGAAGGCGTTCGCGCCAACCGTTTTCGCCGCAATGCCTGAAGCGAAGGGCGTCGGTAAAGCGCGGCTGGAGGCGGCAATGGACCGGCTGTTTAGGATTGGCGCAATCGAGCGCGCCGAATTGTGGCGTGGCAATGATCGAAAACCAGTTGTCGGCCTGCGGGCAACACTTTCCGCAACTGCCGTGCAATTAAGCTAAGTCATTGATTTATATGCGGGTAACACTGTTGCGGGAATTGTGCGGGGAATGCGGGAAATGGCTCAGGAATTGGCTGAAAACCGCGCGGGCATTGCGGCCAACACACACACTACCCCTAAAGGGGTATGCGCTGACGCTGGCCTAAGGGCCGCCAGCGTCTGCAAAGGCAAAGGCAACCGATGAAGGAAGCGAACATGGCTGAGGCGACTCCAGCCGCGAAGGCGACGGCCCCGAGCGACAGCTTGAACGTTACCCGCGCCGACGGAAAGGCCGATGGCCGCGCGCTTGCCGACGTCGCGCTCAACCCGGCTGCGCACGCCATGGCAACGGCCCGGTTGTTCAATGCGGGTAGCTTTGGCAACAAAATTGAAGCGACCGATACATTTGAGTCGATCCGCGACGGTATCGCCAAGGTGGCGGCTGGCGACCTTGGTCATCACCGGGAGCTGTTGGCGTCGCAAGCGGTCGCACTCAATTCGATATTCACCGAAATGGCACGGCGCGCGGCGCTCAATATGAGTGACTATATCGAGGCGACCGACCGCTACATGCGGCTGGCGTTGAAGGCTCAGGCGCAAAGCCGCGCGACGATCGAAGCGCTCGACCGGATGGCACGCGGCGGCGAACAGGTGGTGCGCCATATTCACGTCGATAATCGCGGCGGGCAGGCTGTCATTGCCGAGACCTTCAACACCGGGGGACAGAGAAATGGAAAACTCGACAGACAACCCCAAGCAATCGAGGGTAGCGCGCCTGCACCTGGCTAGCCGTTGCGGTGCGCAAACTCGAGCCGCGACGCCATGCCGATCGCCCGCGATGCCTAACGGGCGTTGCCGTATGCACGGTGGCACGTCACCGGGCGCGCCAAAGGGCAATCGGAACGCTTGGAAACATGGCGCTAGGTCGCAGTCTCATACCGAAATTTGTCGGCTGGTGGCAGCGTTGAACACTGCGCAACCGACGTGAACAATGCTGCTCAGCGGCCTGAGCAGTAAGCGCGGACTTGGCTTGCAAGGGAGAAATTGCCGTTCGCGACTGCGAGCCGTACGCCACCTTCGCAGTCGCCAGCCGCTACTAATTGGCCGACTTCCTGCAATAACTGGCGTTGGGCTTGCTCAGCTTGTGCGACGTCGCGCTGTTGACGAAGCCGTTGACCCTGTTCGAAAGCTCGCATGGCTTCCGACGAATAGTCAGGCTGTGGCTGCGCAAGTCCCCAATCGACACCGCGTGAGCGGTCTGGCGCGTTGCAAGTCCAGACATTGCCGACCCACTGGCATGTCGTTTGTTGCGCAACAGAGCTGGCAGGTATTGCGGCGGCAAAAGCCATTAAAACATACCGAAGCATACCAAATCCCCGAACAAGTCACTGCTCACTACATCCACTCTAGTTCGCGAGCAACCGGTCATGCCGTGAGGGAACAAGTGAGGGAACAGAAAGCACCGGACAGCTAAATACCGAGCCGAAACAATGGCTTATAATTGAAGATTGGTGGAGCCTAGCGGGATCGAACCGCTGACCTCCACACTGCCAGTGTGGCGCTCTCCCAGCTGAGCTAAGGCCCCAATTCTGCCGCGCCTTAAGCGGCGGCGCGCGTCCTTGCAAGCATCAGACGTCCTGCGAAGTCTCGCCGGTGTCGACACCAAGATCATCGTCGCCGCCCAGATCGACCTCATCGTCGGGCGATTTCTCGGCATCCTCATCGACCACGTCCAGATCGATGTCGGCAACTTCGAGATCAGCGTCGTCCTTGACCGCATCCTTTTTGGGCGCGTCGAAAGGCAGCGGTTGCTTCGATTTCAGCACCGGCTCGGCGACCCACTGGTTCTGGCAGGCGATGCAGACGATGGGATCGTCCTTCGTCAGATCATAGAACCGCGTGCCGCACTTCGGACACGTGCGCTTCGCGCCCCATTCAGCCTTAACCATCGGTCGATGTGCTTCCCAAAAAGAAGAGGATCGCGCGACCGCGAGGGGTCATGGCGATGAAGGTGCGCGCCCTTGCCATAGGCAAACTCGACTGTCAAAGCCGCGCGCCGATGGCCGATCCCCGCACCTTTGTCGCTTCGGGTCCGCTCCAGGGCAGTTTTCGCGTGCCTGGCGACAAGTCGATCTCGCACCGTGCGCTGATGTTTGCCGCGCTGGCGGTCGGTGAATCGGTGATCGAGGGACTGCTTGAAGGCGCCGACGTACTCGCGACCGCGGCCGCGCTTCGCGCGATGGGCGCAACGATCGAACAGCGCGGGAATATCTGGCACGTCTGGGGCGTCGGCGTCGGTGGGTTGCTGCAGCCGGAGACGGCGCTCGACATGGGCAATTCGGGGACATCGACGCGGCTGCTGATGGGATTGGTCGCGAGCCACCCGATCACCGCCACCTTTATCGGCGATGCCTCGCTGTCGCGGCGTCCGATGGCGCGCGTCATCGATCCGCTCAGGATGATGGGTGCCGACATCGTCGCAAGCCCGGGTGGCACCTTGCCGCTGATGGTACGCGGCCTGTGCCCGGCGATCGCGATCGACTATCGGCTGCCCGTGGCCTCGGCGCAGGTAAAGTCGGCGGTGCTGCTCGCCGCGCTCAACACGCCGGGGATCACGCGCGTGATCGAGCCAGTGCCGACACGCGACCATAGTGAGCGGATGCTCGCTGGCTTTGGCGCCGAGTTGACGCGCGAGGGTGATACGATCTCGATCCGCGGCGAGGCCGAACTGATTGCGCAAGCGATCGTCGTGCCCGGCGACCCCTCCTCCGCCGCGTTCGCCTGCGTCGCGGCGCTGATCGTGCCTGGATCACGCGTGACGATCGAGAACGTCGGCATGAACCCCACGCGGAGCGGGCTTTACGCGATGCTGCGAACAATGGGGGGCGACATCGTTGCGACTAATGAACGCGTCGTCGGTGGCGAGCCGGTCGCGGATTTAATCGTTACGCATTCGGCGCTAACCGGCATCGATGTGCCGAGTGCGATTGCACCGTCGATGATCGACGAATATCCGATCCTTTGCGTTGCCGCCGCGTTTGCACAGGGTCGCACCACCATGCGCGGGATCGAGGAATTGCGCGTCAAGGAATCGGACAGGATCGCGTCGATGGCGGCGGGGCTGCGCGCGATCGGTGTCGGTGTCGAGGAGCTTTCCGACGGATTGGTCGTGGAAGGAAACGGCGGCGGTCCGATCGCGGGGGGAGCAACCGTCGCCACCAAGCTCGATCATCGCATCGCGATGAGCTTCGCCGTCGCCGGCCTCGCAAGTCGCCTACCGGTGACGATCGACGATGCCGCCCCGGTCGCCACGAGCTACCCGGCATTTTTCGAGCAACTCGCCATCCTGCAGGGTGAGGCGTGAATCGAATCGCTATCGTTGCCGATCTGGCCGGGTTCGCTGGAACAGCGATCGTGCTGCTCGCTTTTGGTTGGCACAGCACGCGCAAGCTGGCGGCGGCGCATTATCATGCGCTCAACCTCGTCGGCGCGGCGCTTTTGATCGTTTCGCTGTCGGTCCACCGCAATGGCCCCGCGTTAATGCTCGAAGTCGCCTGGGCTGCGATCGCGCTGATCGGCCTCGTCGGCGCACGGAGGGTGGCGTGACGCTGGCAACCCTTGGCAATGTGCTGGGCATCGTCGGCGCGCTCGGAGTGCTTGCCGGCTACGCCTATCAAACGTTCGGCAAGCGATCCGCCGACGTCACTTATTATCTCCTCAATCTGGTCGGCGCTCTGCTGCTCGCGGGTTCGCTGACGATCCACGTCAACGTCGCATCGCTGACACTGAACATAATCTGGGCCGCGATCGCGGTGTACGGGCTGTTCGGCCTGTGGCGGGCGCGCGCGTGATCATTGCCGTCGACGGTCCGGCGGCATCGGGCAAGGGCACGATCGCGCGCGCGCTCGCCAGGCGTTTTGGCCTGCCGCATCTCGACACCGGTCTGCTGTACCGCGCGGTCGGGCTCGCAGTGCTGAACGAGGGTGGCGATCCCGCGCACGAGATCGATGCACTGCGCGCTTGTTCGTTCAGCGATGCGATGCTCGACGACCCTGCGATCCGTAGCGAAGCCGCGTCGCGCAGCGCCTCGATCGTGTCGGCGCATCCGGCGGTTCGTGCAGCACTGATGGAGCGTCAGCGTGCGTTCG
>JAYTAR010000061.1:0-12908 GCA_043737455.1 Sphingomonadales bacterium
GCGATCCGCGCCTCGGCGTCCTTCGACAGGAACAGGTCGACGACGGCATCCGAAATCTGGTCCGAGACCTTGTCCGGGTGACCTTCGGAAACGCTTTCGGAGGTGAACAGGAAGTGCGGGCGCATGCGGTTTGGCCTTTCGATCGCCGATCGGATATAAAGATGTCTTTATGTCTCGTCGGCCTAGCGTCGGCGCGAGCGAAGTGCAACGGCCAGCACCGCAAAGAGCAGCGCGAGCGCAAGGGGAATGGCATTGCCTCCGCGCGCGAACGGCGTCGCGGAATGCGGTGGCGGCAGACGCGTGTCGAGGAAGCCCGCCTTGTTCAGCGGCAGCGCGCTCAGCAGCCTGCCGTTCGCATCGATCACCGCCGAAATTCCCGTCGGCGTTGCGCGCACGACCGGCAGGCCTTCCTCGATCGCGCGCAATTGCGCTTGCGCCAGATGCTGTGGCGGTCCCCATGCGCCGAACCAGGCGTCGGTCGAAGGGTTGAAGATGAAATCGGGTCGCGCGCGGCGGTCGACAACCTGTCCCGAAAAGATGATTTCGTAACAAATTTGCACACCGACGCTGCCGAAGCCGGGCAGACGCAGCGTTGCGGGGCCGCCGCCCGACACAAAGTCGACATCGCTCTGCACCAGTGCCGAAAGTCCGATCGCCGACAGGATCGGGCGTGCCGGCAGATATTCGCCATAAGGAACGAGATGCGCCTTGTCGTAGCGCGCGATCAGTTCGGCTTTCGCATTCATCGCGAACAGCGAATTGCGCGCGGCGATCAGGTCGCCGCGTCGGTCGTAAATCAGCACCGAGCCGCCGGTCAGCAACAGATCGCGCGGCGCAAGGAGGCGCGCGAGCCGATCGCGCGCCCAGCTTTCCTCCTCAAGGTAATAGGGAACCGCCGCCTCGGGCCACAGAATCAGCCGCGGCGACGCCGAAGGCGGACCGGTCAACCGCTCGAGGCGGCGAACGCTTTCTTCGTCGAAATCGCGATTATGGCGTTCGGACTGGCCGATGTTGGGCTGCACGACGCGCAGTCTCGGGCCAATCTCGCGCACGCCAAGGGCCGAGACTGGGATGACCGCGAACAGCATCAACGCAACCGGTGCCGCCGCGAGCAACGCCGCTCCTCGCCGGTCGTGGCGGACGCTTGCAATCGCGCCTGCCAGCAACACCACGATCCCCGAGACGCCATAGGTCCCGATCAGCATCGCCGCGCCCGCTAGCGGCGTATTCAGTGTCGCAACCGCAAGCGGGTTCCAGGCAAAGCCGGTGAAGAACGTCGCGCGCGCATATTCGGTGGCGATCCACGCGGCCGCGAACGCCAGCACGAGCGATCCGCCGCGCCGCGCGACGAACCACGCGAGCAGCGTCGCCACGCCCGGGTAGACCGCGAGATACAGCGACAGCAGGACGACCGCGACATAACCGGTCTGCGGCGGCATGAAATATTGGAAGGTGAACGCGTGCGCGATCCAGTTCAGCCCGACGGTGAACTGTCCCAGTCCGAACAGCCAGCCGATTGCAAAGGCTCGCCGAGCGGTTGGTGCCTGGCCGACCAGCGCGATCAGTACCACGAACGCGGCCAGTGTCAGCGGCCAAGCCCCGAACGGCGCGAACCCACACGCCGACAGCGCCCCCATTCCCAGCGCGACGAACCCGGGATGCCGCCCGATACGCGACGCGATCGCTGCCCAATCCATCGCCGCGACCCTAGACAGTTTTGGCCGGCCGTGCGCAAGGTTGATGCTTAGATGGTGGCGGCCTAAGGTCGTGACATGACGCAGCTTCACATCTCGATCCCCCCAGCGCTGGAGCGCTGGGTCGACAGTCGTGTCGCCGAGGGGCGTTATGCCAGTGCGGACGAGTATCTGCGCGATCTCGTGCGTCGCGATCAAGACGCCAGCGCCCATGATCCGCGCTATCTGCGTGCGATGATCGAGGCAGGCGCGGCGTCGGGCATGCTGGATGACGATCCGGACGCCGTTCTCGACATGATCATTGCCGAAGACCCGGATCTTCGTGACTAGGTTACGACTAAGCGCGCTGGCTCGCGGTGACCTGCGTGAAATACGAATGTTCAGCAAAGCAACGTTCGGAGCAAGCGTTGCCCGTCACTATCTGCTCGGGTTCAAGCGAGTATTCGCCCTGTTGCGCGATCAGCCGCAGGCAGGGGCGCTTGACGAAGAACTGGGTATTGGCGTGCGAACCTTCCTCTACCAGTCACACCGAATTTTCTATCGCATCGGCGACGATAGTGTCGAAGTGCTTCGCATCTTGCAAGGCGCGCGCAACGCCTTCGGGCAATTGCGCGGATGACCAACCCCCTCACCACCGCCGCGCGTCGCCCCGAGGACGTCGACGCCGCGCTGCGTCCCAAGACGCTCGACGAATTCGTCGGGCAAAAGGCCGCGCGCGAGAATCTGCGCGTGTTCATCGCGGCGGCAAAGGCGCGCGGCGATGCGCTCGATCATGTGCTGTTCTTCGGCCCCCCCGGCCTTGGCAAGACGACGCTCGCGCAGATCGTAGCCCGCGAGCTCGGCGTCGGTTTTCGTGCGACCAGCGGCCCCGTCATCGCCAAATCGGGTGACCTCGCGGCACTTCTGACCAACCTCGAGGACGGCGACGTGCTGTTCATCGACGAGATCCACCGCCTCGCGCCCGCGGTCGAGGAAATCCTCTATCCCGCGATGGAGGACCGTGCGCTCGACCTGATGATCGGCGAGGGGCCGTCGGCGCGCAGCGTGCGGATCGATCTGCCCCGCTTCACATTGGTCGGCGCCACCACGCGGCAGGGGCTGCTGACGACGCCGTTGCGCGATCGCTTCGGTATTCCGGTTCGGTTGCAATTCTATTCGGTCGACGAACTGACGCGTGTCGTCTTGCGCGCGGCGGCGCTGCTTGATCTGGCGATCGCGCCTGATGGTGCGGTCGAGGTGGCACGCCGGTCGCGCGGGACGCCGCGCATCGCGGGGCGGCTGCTGCGCCGCGTCCGCGATTTCGCCACGATGGCGGACGCGGGGATGGTGACCGCGAGCGTTGCGGATGCCGCGCTGAACCGGCTGGAGGTCGATGCGCTCGGCCTCGATGCCATGGATCGGCGATACCTCATGATGATCGCCGAAATCTATCGCGGCGGCCCTGTCGGCGTCGAGACGCTCGCGGCGGGCCTCAGCGAACCGCGCGACACGATCGAGGAGGTGATCGAGCCCTACCTCATCCAGCTCGGCCTCGTCGCGCGCACCGCGCGCGGTCGCTGCCTGAACGCGGGCGGGTGGAAGCATCTGGGGCTGAACCCGCCCGCTGGGTCGCAGGACGGGCTCTTCGACCAGCCCGAATGATTCGCTAGCCGTCGTTTGCGATAAGCGCTTTCTTCCGCCGCCCCGCCAACACGCCCAACCCGACCCCGCCGATGACGAGCGCTGCGGCGGCAAGTTTCCAGGGCTGGAGCGGTTCTCCCAGGAACCACGCCGCCGAGCCAAGTCCGAATATCGGGATCAGCAGCGCGATCGGCGCGACCGTCGCGGCGGGAAAGCGCGCGAGTAGCCAGCCCCAGACGCCATAGCCGAACATCGCATTGCCGACCGCCTGCCACGCGACCGCCACCCAGGTGCTCGCATCCGCCGCGCGCACCCCCGCCAGTATGCGCGGCCACCCCTCGAAAACCAGTGCGAGCGCGAACAGCGGCGGCACCGCGAACAGTGCCGACCAGACGATATAGCCGAGCATATCGACACGCCCCGCGCTGCGAGCGACGAGGTTGCCCGTCGCCCAGCTGAGCGCTGCGAAGCCGATCAGCGCAAAGCCGAGCGGGGTCACGCTGCCGCCGCCCTCGACCGCGATGACGACCATCCCCATCACCGACAGCGCGAGCGCGACGATCTGCCCGCGGGCGACGCGCTCGCCAGTGAGCACGACCGACATCAGGATCGTGAAAATCACCTGACTTTGCATCATCAGCGACGCGAGCCCGGGCGTGATGTCGGCACGCAGCGCGACGAACAGCGCACCGAATTGACCAGCGCCGATGCTGACGCCGTACGCCGCCAGATTGCGCCACGCGACCGGCGGCCGTCGCACGAACAGCGCGGCGGGCAGGAACACGACCGAAAAGCGCAGCACCGCGAGCGTCAGCGGCGGCAGCTGGATGAGCGCATGCTTCACGACGACGAAATTGCTGCCCCACACCGCCATCACCACGATCGCCAGCGACAGATGCAGCGGCGTGAGCCCAGCGCCACCCGTGCGCCCCGTAGGCCCCGTGCGCGTCACCGCTTGCGCCCACCGTGCGCCGCGATCAGGCAGGCAGCGACGATCAGCACGGCCCCTACGATCGTCGTCACGGTCACTGCCTCGCCATAAAATGCCGCGCCGAGCAGGGCGAGCCAGACAAACGCGCTATATTCGATCGGGACGAGCCGTTGCGCCTCGGCACGACCATAGGCCCAGCTGAGCAGGAACAACGAAGCGACGGTCAGCGCGGCCCCGAGGAGCAGCAGCACCCATTGACGGCCATGCGGCATGTGCAACGCGTCGGGGGCAAACAATGCGACGACCGGCAACGCCACGAGCAGCCAAGTTCCGGACACCGCGTTCTGGAAAAAGGCGACTTCGGTTGCCGTCGCGACGAGCGCTTGCTGGCGCATCAGGATCAGGTTCCACGCATAGAGGATCGCCGAAACCACGATTGCGGCAACGCCGTCCAGGTGGCGTTCGCCGCCCGCCATCAACCGCGCACCGAGCAGCACGGCAACACCGGCGAATCCCATCAACGAAGCCACGATGCTGGCGCGATCGATCCTCTCCTTCAGGACGACGGCCGCGAGATAGAGCGCGATCAGCGGCGCGAAGAACGAGAGCGCGACCGCCTCGGCCATCGGCAGTCGCGCGAGGCCGTAGAACCAGCTCGTGGCCATCAGCGCGCCGACAAGCCCGCGCATCAGATGGAAGCGCATCGCGGCACGCGCGGGCCAGCTGCTGCGGGTCGCAAAATAGGGAAGTGCGGCAATCGAAGCAGCCATCGCCTGCCGCCACAGCAGCGCGCTATATGCACCAAGCGCGATCGAGAGCCCCTTCATCGCGGTGTCCATCACTGCGAACAGCGCGATCCCGAGCCATGCGGCGAGAAACGGCAGGGCAGGGATCAACTGCGCAGAGGCGGGGCGGGCAAAGACGGGGCGGGCACGGCGCATGCCATGCCCTTAGTCGCAGGCGACGCCGTCGCCCAAGCGGCAATCGGCGTCGCCCTCGCGTCAGTTTGCCGGAAGGAGCTTTGGTTCGCGATCCCAGAGCCGGAGCGCCGCGCACGCATCGACGAAGTCGTTGGCACTGACCGAGTCGGCAAGCGCGACGAACCCCGCGTCACGGTCGGACGGCAAGCCAGCCGCGGTGAACAGGGCGACCGCTTCGGCATTGTGGCCGATGAACTTGCAGTGCGCAAAAGCATCGGCGACGAATTGCTTGGCGACCGGCTCTTGCGCCAGCAGTGCCGCGGCCGCAGCCGACGGCAAGACCGCGACCGCGTCGAACAGCACCGATGGCGCACCCTTCAACTTATGGCGCGCCGCAACCGCCTGCCCGTCGTCGAGCGTGACCCCGCCGATCTTGGGCGCGATGAGCTGCCACACCGCGCCTGCGGCATCGACTGCCGCGGTCAATGCGGCGAACGTCGTCGCACTCGATCCGTCGGTGAGCAGGATGCCCAGCTTGCGTCCTTTGAAGTTGTCCGGACCATTGGCGAGAATGCTGAGCTTGTCCGAAGTCGCGACGTCGAGCGTCGGCATCGCCGCCTTGGCCGCGGCAGGGACCGCCATCGCCAGTTCATCGGCGACCGTCGCGGCCAGACCGTCGTCGACATTGACGAGATGCGACACCGCACGCGCGCGGATGTCGACACGTTCGACCTTGCTCAATTCGAAGATGAAGGCATCGGCGATGTGGCGCTGCTCGATTGGCTGCTGACTGCGATAAAACATGCGCGCCTGGCTGTAGTGATCGGCAAAGGTATCCGATCGCGTGCGCGCCTTCACGCCTTCGACGGGGGCGGGAAAGCTGACGTGGCCCGCGGTCGGGTTCTCGCGCGGTCCGGCCTCGGCACCCCAGCTGTTGGGCTCGTAATTGACGCGCCCCTTGGGATTGGTCATCGCCATGTGACCGTCCTGGTTGAAGTTCATGACGGGGCAGCGCGGCGCGTTGATCGGCAGCTGCGTGAAGTTCGGACTGCCGAGACGCTTCAACTGTGTATCAAGATACGAGAAATTGCGCCCGTGCAGCAGCGGATCGTCGCTGAAGTCGATGCCGGGGGGTACATTCTGCGTGCAAAATGCGACCTGCTCGGTGTTTGCAAAGAAATTGTCGACGGTGCGGTTGAGGACCAGCCGCCCGACGATACGCAACGGGACGACTTCCTCGGGAATCAGCTTGGTCGAATCGAGGTGATCGAAGTCGAGTGCGTCGGCGACATCGTCGTCGAACAATTGCACGCCCAATTCCCATTCGGGGAAATCGCCCGACTCGATCGCATCCCACAGGTCGCGACGGTGGAAGTCGGGGTCGGCCCCGTTGATCTTGACCGCTTCATCCCACAGCACCGACTGCAGCCCCTGCTTGGGCTTCCAATGGAACTTGACGAAGGTCGACTGGCCCGCTGCATTGACCAAGCGGAAGCTGTGGACGCCAAACCCCTCGATCGTGCGGAACGAGCGCGGGATCGTGCGGTCGGACATTTGCCACAACACCATGTGCCAGGCCTCGGGCATCAACGAGATGAAGTCCCAGAAATTGTCATGCGCCGATTGCGCCTGCGGGAAGCCACGGTCGGGCTCTTCCTTGACCGCGTGCGCGAGGTCGATGAACTTGAGCGCGTCCTGCACGAAGAACACCGGAATGTTGTTGCCAACGATGTCCCAATTGCCCTCGCGCGTGTACATTTTGACGGCGAAACCGCGCACGTCGCGCGCCAGGTCCGCCGATCCCGCGCGGCCCGCGACGGTCGAGAAGCGCACGAACACCTCGGTCTGCTGCCCGACCGTCGACAGCACGTCGGCGGTGGTGAAATCGGCAAGCGAATCGGTCAGTTCGAAGACGCCGTGCGCCGAAACCACGCGCATGGACAACGCGCTCGGGAATGCGCTCATGGTCGAAATGGAACATCTTTTCGCGAAGCTGGAAGTCCTCGAGCAACGTCGGGCCGCGTGGTCCCGCCTTCAGGCTGTTCTGATTGTCCGACACGGGAATACCGTTGTTGTTGGTCATCGTCAGCGCCGGGTCGTTGGTCGACTGATGCGTCTCGCCGCCGTTACCCTGCTGCTCTGCGTAAGAGGTCGGCTGGTCCGACCCGGGGGGCAGCGGCGGCTGCAACACTGCCGACTGACCGGGAAGCGGCACCATGGCCGCCGGATTGGGTTTGGGTGTGGATACGCTCACTTGCTTCGCCATTTGGGTCCTCCGGTGCTGATGCCCACCGAACGAGCGATGCTGACGAACGTCGCGCCCTTTGCAAAATAAAGCAGTCGTCTCGCGGACGCAGGAGAGTCAGGCGATCATCCCGGTCCGCTTCAAGCGGCGACCGACAGCCCCGCGTCGATCTCGGCGGCTTTCGCCTCGACCAGGCGGACGATATGGTCGATCATCCCCTCGTCGGCGACATGATGATCGGTGACGCCCGACAGATAGACCATGTGCTTGCCATTGCCACCGCCGGTGATACCGATGTCGGTCTCGCGCGCCTCGCCGGGGCCGTTGACGACGCAGCCGAGCACGCTGAGCGACATCGGCGTGCGGATGTGCTGCAGGCGCTCCTCGAGCTTTTCGACGGTGCGGATCACGTCGAAGCCCTGACGCGCGCACGACGGACAGCTGACGACGCGCACGCCGCGATTGCGGATGCCGAGCGACTTCAGGATCTCAAAGCCGACGCGCACTTCCTCTTCGGGCTCGGCCGACAGCGAGACGCGGATCGTATCGCCGATGCCGTACCAGAGCAGCGACCCGATGCCGATCGCCGACTTGACCGTGCCGCCACGCATCCCGCCCGCTTCGGTGATGCCCAGGTGCAGCGGGCAATCGACCGCCTCGGCAAGCTGCTGATACGCAGCGACCGCCAGGAAGACGTCCGATGCCTTCACCGCGACCTTATAATTGCGGAAGTCGTGATCTTCGAGCAGCCGGATATGGTCGAGTGCGCTTTCGACCAAAGCCTCGGGGCAGGGCTCGCCATATTTTTCGAGCAGGTCGCGTTCGAGGCTGCCTGCGTTGACGCCGATGCGGATCGCGCAGCCGTTCGCCTTTGCCGCATTGACGACTTCGCGCACGCGTTCGGCCGACCCGATGTTGCCGGGGTTGATGCGCAGGCACGCCGCACCGGCATCGGCGGCCTCGAGCGCACGCTTATAGTGAAAATGAATGTCGGCGACGAGCGGCACGTTGACCGCCCGGACGATCTGACCGAACGTCGCGGTCGCCTCGGGCGTCGGGCACGACACGCGGACGATGTCCGCCCCCGCTTCCTCGCAGCGCCGGATTTGAGCGATCGTGGCCGCCACGTCTTCGGTCGGCGTGTTCGTCATTGTCTGCACGGTGACGGGGGCATCGCCGCCGACGGGGACGTTGCCGATCATGATCTGGCGGCTTTGACGACGCGCGATATCGCGCCACGGGCGATGGCTCATATCGTGTGCCATAGCCGGACCCGGGCGCTTCGTCACCCATGTTGCAGCGGGTTCAGCCGATGCGGACTTCGTCGCACAAGGTCCGCCGTGTCGGCGCGCCGCGCTCGAACCATTGCCACGTCCGCGCGCGGCTGTTGCCGTCGGCGGATAGTGTGATCATCTCGATGAAAGAGCTGTCGGGCACGTCCTTGCGATCGAGACGCAGCATGACGACCCCCTCGCGTGTTTCCCAGCCGGTGCCGCTAAATCGGTCGGTGTCCCAGTGCAGCAGGCCGTCGCGAAACGCTCCTGGGAAGCTGCGTTCCTCGGTGCGTCCGTCGGCCCAGCTCAGCCGGTTGTGTTGGATATACGCCCACGGCCCGGCTTCGGGAAACTCGCAGCGCGTCCACATGCGGTGCTCGTCAACCAGCGTGAAGTCACGCGCGACGTGGCGATAGATGCCCTCCCACACGCCCGCGTGGCGGACCATGTTGGGCATGGCGACGGCGAGCGGGGTCAACGGTAGATGTCGCGTCGATTGCCAATTTCAACGACCAGGATCGTCAACGCGCCGTACTGCAGCTGGGCGATGACGCGCCATTCGCCAATTCTGTAGCGCCAAGACCCTGCAAGGTTTCCCGACAAGGCAGCTCCTCTCAGACGTGGGTCCTCAAGCTGCGCGATATCTTCCATTATTGACAGAATGCGATCCGAGGTCCGCGTTTCGATCTTCTCGAGCTGGCGGAGTGCCTTTCGGCTGATCCTCAAGGTCCAAGCCAAGGCGCTCTCTAACCTCGTTCAGTGAAAAAGTGTCGTTCGGATCAAAGTCCTTCAATGCCGCCTCGGCTGCCAGACTGTCTTCAATGTCTTCAATAAATTCGGCGATAGCGTGCTCGGCGAACGCAGACTTGCTTTGACCCATGCGCTCGGCATGCAGTGCCAATAACCGATCTAGCTCGGGCATTAGGTCAAGCGTGATCGTCATTGCGACATATTACTGTATCTTGTCCTTTGCGGCAATCACCAGGATGCGTCTTCGGCATAGGCGGCGATGGGCATCACGGTACCCGTCTGGCGGATCAGCGCCTGCGTGCGGAAAAAGCGTGTCAGCCCGGCGTCGCCCATCCGCGACGGTCCCATGCCCGAAAGCTTGAAGCTCGAATTCTCGGCGTCCCACACGCCCGCCGTCATCGAACCGTCGTTGATCGAGATCGCACCCGCTTCGAGCCGCTCGGCGACCGCGATCGCCTCGGCAGAGTCGCCGATAACCGCGGCGCTCAGGCCATAGATACTGTCGTTGGCAAGCGCGACGGCTTCCTCGACGGTATCGAAAAGTGTGACCGGGATCACCGGCCCGAACGTCTCGTCCCGGACCACGCGCATCATGGGAGTGACGTCGGTCAGCACCGTCGGCCGCAGGTATTTGCCACCGCCAAGCGTCTCGACGGTCCCACCCGCCAGCACTTTGGCACCCATTGCCACGGCCTCCGCCAGCTGCTCGGCCACCTGCACTGCTTGTGCGGGAAAGATAAAGGGACCGATCTCGCCCACTGCGATGTCGGGATAGTTGAGCCGCACCGCATTCGCCCCGTCGACGAGCGCCGCCATGAACGGTGCGGCGATGCGGTGGTCGACATAGACCCGCTCGATCGACTGGCACGCCTGCCCATTGGCGGCGACGCTCGCGCGCAACGCAATCGCGGCCGCAGTCACCGGATCGGCAGAGGCAAGCACGATCATCGGATCCTTGCCACCGAGCTCGAGATTAGCAGGAATGAACGCGCGTGCTGCCGCCTCGGCGACCTTGCGACCCGTCGCGACCGAGCCTGTAAAACAGACATAATCGACATGGTCGACGATCGCTTGCCCGGTGCCGGCATCGCCCTCGACCAGCGCCACGACGGCGGCAAGCTCGGGAATGCCAACGACGGTCTGGCGTAACACCGGGATGAAGCGCGGCGTCACTTCCGACGGCTTGATCAGCGCGGCACACCCGGCGGCAAGTGCGGGGATCGCATCGATCAGTCCCAGCAGCAGGGGGAAGTTCCATGGCGCGATGGCCCCGAACAATTGATAAGGAATGCGGCGCGTGTCGATCCTTACGCCCGGTGTCGCGCTGGGCACGTCGTCGCTGTCGAGGTCGGCGATGATGCCTGGCGCGCGCGCGGCCCAGCGGCGCAGCGTACCCACGACGCTCATCACTTCGATCTTGGCGATGGCGATGCGCCCGGTGTCGATGCTCAGCTGCTCGACGATCGCAGGCGCGGCGGCATCGATCGCGTCGGCCCAGCGCAGCAGGACGGCGGCACGGCCGTCGGCACCAAGCGCGCGCCATGCGGGCTGGTTTGCCCGCAACCGGGCGGCTTCGTGCGCGACATCGTCACGCGTCGCGGGCGTGATCGCATAATCAGCTTGGCCAGTGCGCGGGTTCGTAACCTTCATTGCTGTCTCTCCCAAGCGTCGACGATGTTGCCTCCGGTCGCGAACCACGCGCCTTTTGACTTCAAGTCGGCGAGCAACCCCTCGAACGCGCCGATCCGGTACGGCAGCCCCATGATGTACGGCGTGACGTTCAGCGGCAGCATCCGCCCCCCATGCGCGTCGGCCTCGCGCGTCAGCCAGTCGAAGGCGTCGCGCATCGAATCGGCATAGCTGTCCGCCGACTGTTGCTGGACCGCGACGATTTGGCGATCGCTCAGCTCGTGATTGAGCGGCAGGTTGATGAGTCCGTTGCGAAATGCATACGGTAGCTCGTCGTTCACCCAATCGCAGCAGTAACGCACGCCTGCCGCCCGCAACAGGTTGGGTGTGTTCCAGCTCTGCGAGCGCGCGATCGACAACCACCCCTGCGGGCGCGTGCCGGTCGCGCGCTCGAGTGTATCGAGCGACGTCGCAATCAGCACGCGCTCGTCCTCCTCGGCCAAGCCGCTCGCGATGGTACCGTTCATATCGGTCGAATGCGCGACGATCTCATGCCCGCGCGCCACGATATCGGCGACAAGGCCGGGATAGCGTGTTGCGATTGCAGCGTTGGTCGCGATCGACACCTTTGCGCCGACCGCGTCAAAGGCGCCCAGTAGTCGGTCGATCCCCACGCGCGTGCCGTAATCGCGCGCCGTATAATGTCGATAATCCGGGTAGGCGGTCTGCATATGGCCCGGTGCGCGGAACGGTATATCGCTGGGCACCAGGGGGAAATACTCGAGGCTGACACAGATCCAGACCGCAACTTTTGCGGCGCCGGGCCAGCTTATACGCGGGCGGTCCTTGAGCGCTGACCAGTCAAACAGGTCATGGTCGTAGCCGTGACTGCGGTGGAGGTATTCGAGATAGACGGGATCGAGGCTCATTGACGCGCCCGCCACGCATCGGCGATCGCGCCTGCGGTCGTCAGCCAGCCACGTCCTTCGGCCGCAATTTCGGCCAGGGCATCGGCAAAGGGACCGATGCGGTGCGGCTGGCCGATCAGATAGGCGTGAAGGGGAATGCACATCACCGTGCCGCCCTCGTCGGCTAGCCGACGGAACTGGCGCACCAGCGTGTCGGCATATTCGCGCCCCGACATATTATAAACGAAGAAGCCGTAGTGATCGTTGACCTCAAGACTGTACGGCATCGAGATAAGGTTGCCGGTGCGTGTCTTGACCCGCTGCGGGCGATCGTCGTGATAAAGGTCGCATGTATAATCGAGTCCGGCCTCGGCGATCAGGTCGAGCGTGTTGACCGTGTGCGTTAGTGCGGGCGCGAGCCAGCCACGGATCGTCTGACCAGTGGCTTCGCGCACGGTGCGGATCGAATCCGCGATGATCGCGCGCTCCTGGTCTTCGGCCATGTCATAGGCGTAGCGCGTGTTGTAGATACCGTGGCTAAAGAATTCCCATCCACGCGCCACGCCATCTGCGACCACCTCCGGGTGATGCTGGCACAGCGCGACCGACAGGCTGACCGATCCGGGAAAGCCGTGCTGGCTCATCGCCTCGGCCATGCGCCAATGCGAGACTCGGTTGGAATGGTCGCGGTGGCTCCAGCCGACAACATCGGGGTGCGGTCGGCTCCAGGGCTTGCGACGAGGGTGCGCGGGCGGGTCGATCTCGTAATATTCGAGGTTGGGCGCGACCCAGACCGCAACCGACTTGCCATCGGGCCACGGGTCACGCGGCCGATCGGCAAAGCGCGCAAATTCATAAAGCTCGGGATCGGACTTCACGCCTCCTGTCCCTTGAGAGGGGGCGGAGTAAGGGGTTTCACCGCCCCGCCTCTAGCCAG